>CAISJH010000064.1 GCA_903885585.1 uncultured beta proteobacterium | reverse complement strand
GATGTCAGAGGTGGAGTTGCGCGCCATGGTGCGGCGTGCGAGCGGCCTGGCCGGCTGGCACAGCGGCCGCACACAGCGCATTTCCAGCGGCTTCTACACCTCTCAGGCCCTGGAGGTGGTGCGTTGAGCCTGGGCAAGCCGTCCAGAACGTCCACCGGGCGCAAGCCCGTGGGGATGCGCGCCATCCAGGCGTGGTCGCGTCTGGGGCCGCAGTACCTGCCCTTTGCCGATGCGGCCAGCGCCGAGCTGCCGCTGTCGCGCCTGCTGCGCCTGTCGCTCTTCCAGGTGACCGTGGGCATGGCCACCGCGCTCATGGTGGGCACGCTCAACCGCGTGATGATCGTGGAGCTGGGCGTGGCGGCCTGGCTGGTGGCGCTGATGGTGGGCCTGCCGGTCGTGGCCGCGCCCTTGCGCGCCTTCACGGGCTTTCGCTCCGACACCCACCGCTCAGCCTTCGGCTGGCGCCGCGTGCCGTACATCTGGACGGGCACGATGCTGCAGTTCTTCGGGCTGGCCATCATGCCGTTTGCCGTGTTGCTGCTGTCGGGCGGCGGCGCGGTAGAGGTGCCTGACTGGGTGGCGCCAGCAGCCGCGGCCTTCGCCTTCCTGGTGGTCGGCGTCGGCCTGCAAACGGCCCAGACCGCGGGTCTCGCACTGGCCACCGACCAGGCCAGCGACGAAACACGCCCCCGCGTGGTGGCGCTGATGTACGTGATGCTGCTGCTGGGCATGGTGGGCAGCGGCCTCGTGTTCAGCGTGTTGCTGGCCGACTTCTCGCCCCAGCGTCTGGTGCAAGTGGTGCAGGGCAGCGCCGTGGTCACCCTGGTGGTCAACAGCGTGGCCCTGTGGAAGCAGGAAGCCCGCGACCCGGCGCGCGCCGCAGCGCTGAAGGCGCAGCCCGAGGCCCCGTTCCTGCCGGCCTGGCAGCGCTTCATTCGCAACGGCCGTGCACGGCGCTTCCTCTGGGCCGTGGGCCTGGGCACGGCGGCCTTCAACATGCAGGACATCGTGCTGGAGCCCTATGGCGGGGAAATCCTCGGCCTGTCGGTGAGTGAGACCAGCGCACTGACCGCGGTGATGGCCGTGGGCTCGTTGGCGGGCTTTGCGTTGGCTGCGCGCCAGCTCGCGCGCGGGCTGGACCCCATCCGCCTGGCGGCCTACGGCGCGCTGGCCGGCTTGCCGGCCTTCTCGGCCGTGATCTTTGCCGCGCCCATGGGGGCGGAATGGCTCTTCCGCGCCGGCTCCATGGGCATCGGCTTCGGCGGCGGTCTGTTCGCCGTGGGCACGCTGTCAGCAGCCATGCGCATGGAAGAACGCGCCTTCGTCGGCCTGGCCCTGGGCGCCTGGGGGGCCGTGCAGGCCACGGCCACCGGTGCGTCGGTCGCCTTCGGCGGTGCCCTGCGCGACATCGCTTCCGGCCTGGCCACCCAAGGCGCTCTGGGCAGCGCCCTGGCCATGCCTGTCACCGGCTACAGCATCGTCTACCACGTGGAAATGCTGCTGCTCTTCGTCACCCTGGTTGCGATAGGACCTCTGGTCGGACGGTCCTCCGCAACCCCCACCGTACCGCGCAAGTTCGGCCTCGCCGATCTGCCGGGTTAGCCGCCACTCCCAAGGAGAAACAACATGCAATTCGGCGCCATCACGGGCTATGTCGATCTGGCCCAGATCCTTCTCTATGCCTTCTGGCTCTTCTTTGCCGGACTCATCTACTACCTCGTGCGCGAGAACCACCGCGAGGGCTACCCGATGGAGTCCGACAGCATGGGCACCGCCACGGTCAAGGGCTGGCCGATTCCCGAGCCCAAGACCTTCAAGCTCGCCGACGGCTCCTCCGTCACGGTGCCGGAACTGCACCGCGAGGAGCCGAAGATCGCGGCCGTTTCCACGGGGGCATCGCCCGGCTCGCCCATCGAGCCCGTGGGTGACGCCATGCTGTCCGGTGCCGGCCCAGGCGCCTGGACCAACCGTGCCGACAAGCCGGATCTGGACCTGCACGGCCACCCGAGGATCGTGCCGCTGCGTGCCGCCAAGGGTTACGCCGTCTCCGAAAACGACCACGACCCGCGTGGCCTGCCTGTCAAGGGCGGCGACGGCAAGCTTGCCGGCACGGTGCGTGAGCTCTGGGTGGACCAGATGGAGATGATGTTCCGCTTCCTGGAGGTGGAGACCACCGCCGGCAAGACGGTGCTGCTCCCGGTGCCCTTCGCACGGATCCGGCGCGACGAGATCGAGGTGAATTCCATCTTTGCGCACCACTTCGCCCATGTGCCCACCACCAAGCACCCGGACCAGATCACGCTGCTGGAAGAGGAAAAAGTCACCGCCTACTTCGGCGCGGGCACGTTCTACGCCGAGCCCAAGCGCAGCGAGCCGCTGATCTGAGCCCGCACAGGCCGGCCAACGTCCACCTAGGGGCCCCAAGATGACCATCCAGAGCAACGGCCATGAACATGAGCTGGAGCCGCAGTACGGCCTGCCCGAGCGGCTGCCTGCCACCGAGAAGATCCTCTGGCAGGGCTCGCCCGACGCCAGTGTGTTGGCGCGCAGCGCGTTCCACATCCGCAAGCTGGCGCTGTACTTCACGGCCCTGGTCGCCTTTCAGGCGGCCAGCGTCATGGCCGACGGCGCTGCGGCGGCGGACGTGCTGCTGGCCTTGGCTTGGCCAGCCGGCCTGAGTGCCCTGGCCTTGGGCGGCGTGTGGACGCTGGCCTGGCTGACCGCGCGCACAGCGGTTTACACCGTGACGGACCGGCGGGTGGTCATGCGCATCGGCATCGTGCTGACGCTGACCTTCAACCTGCCGCTGCGCACCATCGAGTCGGCCGGGATGCGACAGGGCGCGGGAGGCCATGGCGACATCGTGCTCGCTCTGAAGGGCCCGGACCACATCGCCTGGCTGCACCTGTGGCCACACGCCCGGCCCTGGCACCTGACCCGTACGCAGCCCATGCTGCGCGCCCTGCCGCAGGTGGCTGATGTGGCCGCGCTGCTGCAGCGCGCCTGGTCGGCGCAGACTGGCGGCGCGGTGGAGCCCCTGGCCAGCCCGGCGTCGAACCCACCTTCAGAGTCCTCCCAGCAGGGCCTGCAGCCCAGCATGGGCTGAGCCCGACCCTCGCCCGTACCTCACCCGCAGCGCCTGACTGGAAACCCCTCCGATGACCACCGTCCGCCGAACCGCCTCGGGTGCGCCCGCCCCCGACAGCTTTCCCCGCTGGTTTCTGCTGGGTGCCGCCGCCTTGGTGCTGTTCTCCCTGGCCAGCGTGGGCCTGGTGCGCCTCACCGGCAACGGGCCCGATCAGCGGCGCGCCGCCGAGCCGAGCACGGTGGAGCGCCCACTGCGCTTTGAAGACCGGCCGGACGGCAGCATCGCCGTGGTGGACGGCCGCACGGGCGCCCTGGTGGCCTCGGTACAAGGCGAGCAAGGCTTTCTGCGCGGGGCCCTGCGCGCCTTGTCGCGCGAGCGGCGCGCACGGGGCCTGGGTCCGGAGCAGCCCTTCCAGCTGATTGCGCGGCCTGACGGTCGGCTGACCTTGATCGACCCGGTGACCGATCAACGCATCGACCTGGAGTCCTTCGGCCCGACCAACGCCGGCAAGTTCGCCAGCCTGCTTGAGCCTGCGCCTCGCCCCTGATCTGCTGCCCACCTACACACAGCCCCACTGGAGAGTCCATGAGTGCCGCCAGCCCCTCCCTGCACAGCCCTGAAGAAGTGGCGCGTCGCGCCAAGACCGAGTCGCTGATCAGCCCGCGCTTCTACACCACGGACTTCGACGCCATGGACCGCCTGGACGTGTCGTCCCTCCGTGGCGAGTGGGACGTCATGATGAAGGAGTACCAGGGCGACAACAACCAGGACCACTTCCAGCGCGACGCCAAGTTCACCGAAGAGGTGCACGAAGTGTTCTCGCAGGTCTCACCAGAGCTGCGCCAGGAGTTCCTGGACTTCCTGATCACCTCGGTCACCAGCGAGTTCAGCGGCTGCATCCTCTACAAGGAAATCGAAAAGAACGTCTCCAACCCCGACATCAAGCAGCTGATGCACTACATGGCGCGCGACGAGTCGCGCCACGCCGGCTTCATCAACCAGAGCCTGAAGGACTTTGGCCTGGGGCTGGACCTGGGAGACCTGAAGCGCACCAAGGCTTACACCTACTTCAAGCCCAAGTACATCTTCTACGCCACCTACCTGTCGGAGAAGATCGGCTACGCCCGCTACATCACCATCTTCCGGCAGCTGGAGCGCCACCCGGACAAGCGCTTCCACCCCATCTTTCGCTGGTTCGAGCGCTGGTGCAACGACGAGTTCCGCCATGGCGAATCGTTCGCGCTGATCATGCGTGCGCACCCGCACCTGCTGCGCGGCATCAACGTCTACTGGATCCGATTCTTCCTGCTGGCGGTCTACGCCACCATGTACGTGCGCGACCACACCCGGCCCATGCTGCACAACGCCATGGGACTGGACTCCACCAACTACGACTACCAGGTCTTCGACATCACCACCGAGATCAGCAAGCAGGTGTTTCCGGTGTCACTGGACACCGACCTGCCGGCCTTCCGCGCCGGGCTGGAGCGGCTGCACCAGATCCAGGTCAGGTTCAACGAGGCCAAGGCTCGTGGTGGCTTGGTAGGCAAGATCAAGCAGGCCGGCCTGGCGGTGGCCGGCGTGGCTACCTTCGCCAAGCTGTACTTCCTGCCGGTCAAGCACCACGAGCTGCCCGAGCAGGTGCGCATGGCCCCGGCCTGGTGAGATCGCGCCAGCGCCCCTCGGTCGGAGCCCTCTGCAGGCCATGAAGCTCCGCATGAACCGGCCTGCACGCTCATGACCAGCCTCGTCGCAGCAGCGGCCTTCGCCATCTTCATCTGGTGGTTCAGCACCGGCCTGGTGCTGCTGCTCAATCGCTTGTCGCGCACCGGCGTGCGCGCCAGCCAGACGGCCTCCACGCTGCTGCTGGTGGGGTCGCTCTACGGCTTGCGCCACACCGCTGGCCAGACCGATCTGGCCTCGGCCTACTGCGCCTTCACCTGCGCCCTGCTGGCTTGGGGCTGGAACGAGCTGAGCTTTCTCACTGGCTGGATCACCGGACCGCGCAAGACGGCCATCAGCCCCAACCTCCTGGGCTGGCCGCGCTTCGTGGAGTCGGTCCGCGCCATCCTGTGGCACGAGATCGGCATCCTGCTCGTGGGCGGGCTCATCATCGCGCTGACCTGGGAGCAGCCCAACCAGGTGGGCACCGGCACCTTCCTCGTGCTGTGGCTGCTGCGCACCAGCGCCAAGCTGAACCTGTTCTGGGGCGTACGCAACCTGAGCGAGCAGTTCCTGCCCGCGCACCTGGCCTACCTGGAGAGCTTCTTCCGCCGCCGGGCGATGAACGCCTTCTGGCCCGTGTCCGTGGCCGCCGCCTGCGCGGGCCTGGCCTGGCTCATCGCGCGCGCGCTGGATCCAGCCACCACCGCGCCGCAGGCGGTGGGCCTGACCCTCGTGAGCACCCTGCTGGCCATGGCGATCGTCGAGCACCTGATGCTGGTGCTGCCGCTGGACACCACAGCCCTGTGGCGCTGGGCCCTGCGTGCCGACAAACGAGGTCAAGCCTTCACGGCGGGCCTGCGTTCTCATCCGCCTCTACCATGACCGATATTTCACACATGAGCACCCAGCCCCGATGACGATCCCGAGCTCGACCACGTTCACCCCTGCCACCGCGCAGGCACCGCTGGCCCTGGTCATCGGCAGCGGCTTTGGCGGCCTGGCCGCGGCCATCCGCCTGGCGGTACGGGGCTGGCGCGTGCAGGTGCTGGAGAAGCTGGACGCACCGGGAGGGCGTGCCTACGTGTGGAAGCAGGACGGCTTCAGTTTCGACGCCGGGCCCACCATCATCACGGCCCCTTTTCTGCTGGACGAACTGTGGGCCACGGCTGGACGCAAGTTCTCCGACGATGTCGAGCTCAAGCTGATGGAGCCGTTCTACCGGATCCGCTTCGACGACGGCACCTGGT
>CAISJH010000063.1 GCA_903885585.1 uncultured beta proteobacterium | reverse complement strand
GCGCGGCATGAGCTGCGCCTCCAGCACCTGCCGCATGGCGGCGCGGCACTCGGTGTCCCCGTAAGCCGTCTGCTTTTCCCACTGTTGAGCAGGCTGTCTGCCAGAAGAGTTCAAGGCTGAAGAGAGCAGCCAATCCGTACATCTTTGTACCCACATCGACAAGCGGTGCAGGGGTAACACAAGTGACTGGCTGGTCATGGTCCTGAGGGGCTCCTGCAGACGCTCTTACCTTGCCTGAACGGAAAACTGATCAGAGGATTATTAGGCATCACAGGATCACCCATCGGAAATCTCGGCCTTCACCCGCCTCACGATCTCTTACCCCCGCGCCACCGCCTGGTAAGCCGCCTTTTGCTCCAGGTCCGTGTCGGAGTCGGCATAGCGTCGCGCGATGTCGCGGAAGACTTCGGCCGCTTCCATGAACGCGTCCGCGACATCGGGGTCGAAGTGGCTGCCGCTGCCTTGCTGGATGATGGCCACTGCCTTCTCGTGGGGCATGCCTTCTTTGTAGACGCGGCGGCTGATCAGCGCGTCGTACACATCGGCCACGGCCATCAGGCGCGCGGAGATGGGAATGTCGTCGCCTGACAGGCCCTCGGGGTAGCCGCTGCCGTCCCACTTTTCCTGGTGCGAGTAAGCGATCTCCTTGGCCATGGTGAGGAAGTCCACCTCGATGGACAGCGCCGTCTCCGCGTGGACGATGGCGTCGCGCCCCAGCGTGGTGTGGGTCTTCATGATCTCCATCTCCTCCGGCTCGAAGCGCCCGGGCTTGAGCAGGATACGGTCGGGGATGCCCACCTTGCCGATGTCGTGCAGCGGCGCGGACTTGAACAACAACTCGATGTTGTCTGGCGTGAGGAACGCACGGAAGCGCGGATGATCTTTCAGGCGGTGGGCCAGCTCCTGCACGTAGTACTGCGTGCGGCGGATGTGGTTGCCGGTGTCGGAGTCCCGCGTCTCGGCCAGAGAAGCCATGGCCAGGATGGTCACGTCCTGGATGGCGGAGACCAGGCGGGTCTGCTTTTCCACCTCGGTGCGCAGGTACTCGGCCTGGTCGCGCAGAAAGTCGGCTGCGGCCTTGTTCTCCAGCTGCGTCTTCACGCGCGCCATCACGATGGGCGGGCTGATGGGCTTGGTGATGTAGTCGGCCGCGCCCAGGTCCAGGCCCTTCTTCTCGTCTTCGGCCGCTGTCATGGCGGTGAGGAAGATGATGGGGATGCGTCGGGTCTCGGGGTCGGCTTTCAGCTGTTCACACACCTCGTAGCCCGACAGGCCCGGCATCATGATGTCCAGCAAGATGAGGTCTGGCGGGCTCGGCCCGCGCACGGCGGCCAGCGCCTTCTCGCCATTGTTGGCCAGCTTCACACGGTACTCGTCCTTGAGCAACCCAGCCATCAGCGTGAGGTTATCCGGCGTGTCGTCGACGACCAGGATGGTCTTCTTCTTTGCAAAATCCAAGGGGTTGTTCATAACGAGCAGGCAGAAGGAGAGGGGGAGTTCAGGGCTTGCGTGCTTCAACGGCGGCGTCGATCAGGGTCAGGGCCTGTTCGAACTCGAAGCCGCGCACCGCTTGAGAGATGGCCTCGAAGTGAGCGGGGTGGCCGGCACGAAGCAGCGTACCCTCACGTTCGACCAATTCTTCGGCCTCGGAGTCCATGTCTTCGCACAGGGCACGCAGCTGGGCGGTGATCTGCGCAAGTTGCGCATCATCAACCACTTGGGCGTCCCCCGCGGGTGCTTGGCTGGCCTGCGCGGGGTCGGGCGGCAGCCAGTCGGCCAGGGCCTGCACCAGCGGCTCCAGCGTGCCACGCAGCGCGTCACAGTGTGCGTTGAGGGTGGCGCGGGGCTCACCTGTCTTCACGGCATGCTCCAGCTCGCCAGCCAGGGCCTGCGCCCTTTCGGCGCCAATGTTGCCGCTGACGCCCTTCGTGGTGTGGGCCAGACGCTCGGCGGTGGCCAGGTCGTCCGCGTCGAGCGCTGCGTGCACCGCGTCGACAGCCCCACGCTGGCCGGCCACGAACTTGCGCAGCATGCCCAGGTACATGGGGCGCTTGCCCAGCACGCGCTTGAGGCCCAGGGTCACGTCCAGTCCTTCGATGTGCTCGGGCAAGGGCACATCGGCGGCCAGCGAATGCGCCGTCTTGATTGACGGCTTGGCGCTGGTGGCGGCGGTTTCGGCGCGCTTTTGTGCATGCGCTGTCTCGGCGGCCTCAGCGACACCCGCGCGGGGCCTCACCCACTTCAACAGGGCTTGCCAGAGTTCGTCAGGCTCGATGGGCTTGGTAACGAAGTCCTGCATGCCCGCGGCCAGGCAGCGCTCGCGGTCCTGCTGCATGGCGTTGGCCGTCATGGCCACGATGGGCAGCTGCGCGGCCCCTACGGTCTTGCGAATCTCCACCGTGGCGGCCATGCCGTCCATCACCGGCATTTGCATGTCCATCAGCACGATGTCCCAGCGCTCGGCGGCGCCCAGCACCTTGTCCACGGCGATTTGGCCGTCCTCGGCAATCTCCACCACAAATCCCGCGTCTTCCAGCAGTTCGCCGGCCACCTGCTGGTTCAGGTCGTTGTCTTCCACCAGCAGCACCCGCGCGCCGCGCAAGGCAGCCAGTGCCTGCGGAATGCCGTCAGCCGACAAGGCTGTGCGGTCGGCGCCTTCAAACTCGGTCAGCCCCAATACTCTGGCCGCAGCTTCCAGCAGCACCGAGCCGGTCACCGGCTTGACCAGCACCTCCTCGATGCCGGCGTCTCGCGCCTGCTTCATCGCGTCTTCTCGGCCATAGCTGGTCACCATCACCAGGTGGGGTGACGGGTCCAGTGCCAGCGTTCCGAGGGCTTGCGCAGTCTCGATGCCGTCCATCACCGGCATCTGCCAGTCCAGGAAGACAAGTTCATAGGGCTGGCCGGTCTGGGCCGCACGCGCCACAGCCCCGATCGCTTCGCGGCCGCTGGGCACATCGTCCACGGCAAAACTCATGTCGGCCAGCATGTCCTTGATGACGGTGCGGGCTGAATCGTTGTCGTCCACCACCAACACACGCCGCCCGCTCAGATCGGGGGCCGCCTGCAGCCGCGGCGCTGCCGATGCACTGATGCCCAGCCGCGCCGTGAACCAGAAGCTGCTGCCTTTGCCGCGCTCGCTGTCCACGCCAACCTCACCATCCATCAGCGCGGCCAGACTCTTGGCGATGGACAGGCCCAGGCCCGTGCCCCCGTACTTGCGGCTGGTGGAGGTGTCGGCCTGCTGGAAGCTCTGGAACAGCCGGCCCTGTTGCTCGGGCGTCAAGCCTATGCCCGTGTCCTTCACCTCCACGCGCAGCAGCAACTCGTCCTGTGTGCGCTCCTGCACCCGCACCACCACGTCGATTTCGCCGCGCTCGGTGAACTTCACGGCGTTGTTGCCGTAGTTGATGATGATCTGGCCCAGGCGCAGCGGGTCGCCCAGCAGGCGGCGCGGCACGTCGGAGGCTACATCGAAGATCAGCTCCAGGCCCTTGGCGCCGGCCTTTTCCGAGATGAGGTTGGATACGTTGTCCAGCACGCGCTCGATGTCGAACTCCACGCGCTCCACGTCCAACTTGCCGGCTTCGATCTTGGAGAAGTCCAGGATGTCATTGATCAGCCCCAGAAGGTGCTGGCCGGATTGCTGAATCTTTTGGACATAGTCACGCTGGCGAGGCGACAGGTCGGTCTTCATAGCCAAGTGGCTCATGCCGATGATGGCGTTCATCGGCGTGCGGATCTCATGGCTCATGTTGGCCAGGAAGTCGCTCTTGGCCTGGGCCGCGTCCTCGGCCAGCTGCCGCGCCTTGAGGATTTCCTGCTCGGCGGCCTTGCGCTCGGTGATGTCACGTATGGACACCATGAGGATGGGCCCCTTGGTGGTGGAGATGCGCAGCAGCGTAATCTCGCAGGGCACCAGATGCCTGTCCAAGTGTTGGTGCATCCAGTCGAATCGATGCACCATGCCGGAGGTCATGGCGAGTTCGATGTTCTCCAACGCCGCCTCCAGCGAAGGCCTCCCGTCAGGTTGCATCTCGGGCGAAATGTCCACGGGGCCACACTTGAGCAGGTCTGTGACGTTCTCGAATCCGAAAAGGTCTGCAGCCCGCCGGTTGGCATCGATGAAGCCTTGGGCTGGGTCCAGCAGCAGCAGACCATCGCTGGAGTGCTCGAAGTAAGCCTTGATCTTGTCTTCCGCTTCCTTGCGGGCTGTGGCGTCCTCCACCAGCCAGACGCTGCCCAAGTCCAGGTTGGTGGGGTCGATCGCCCGGCCGCTGAGGCGGGCCAGAAAAAAGCTGCCGTCCCGGCGCTTGAGACGCCGTTCGCGCAGACAGGTCTCGCCCTGGAAAATCCTCGCGCGGAACTCTTCGGCCTGGTGTTGGTAATCCTCGTCGGTCTCGTACCACAAGCGAGTGGACTGCCCGATCAGGGCACCGTTGTCGTAACCAAAGATCCGGTCGAGTGATGCGTTGGTCCGTGTGATCACCCGGTTTCTCAGCAACACGATCCCCACTTCGGCGGCGTCGAAGATGGTTTTGGTTTCCTCGCCGGCTCGCTGCAACTGGGCGTTGCCCACCTGCACCTGCCGGTACACAGCCACACCCGAGGCTAAAAGCAGGGACAGCGCCACCCACAACGGCCAGAAGCCCTGCAAGCCGCCCGAGGATTTCAAGGGTACGGCCACCTCCTGGATGCCACGCACGTCACCCACTTTCCAGGTCTTGATGGGGGAATCGGGGTGTGTGTTGTGGCAGGTTACGCACGCTTGCAGCATGCGCACGGGCACCGCCCAGCGCAAGCGGTCACCTGCGGGGCTGCTGTCAAAGCGAGAGAACTTTGGGAGCTTGTCGTCGGCACGAAATGCCTTGAGAGCCTCCAACTGAAAGGCATCGGCGGCTGGTCGCTGGCGGTTCAGGAAGTGCGCGTCCGAGACAAAGGCCATTGAGAAGCCGGTTTCGCCGGAGGCCTTCGCAATGGCGGGGCCCAGCTCGATGGACAGCGTGGCTGGGATGGGCACGCCACCAGGAATTTCATGGTAGTTCTCGGTCAGGGTCGCCTGCCCACCGTTGGCCAGAATGCGCCCGGCTACGTTGCTGGCGTAGTACGCGCGGAACACCGAAACCACGCTGCTCAGGGCCTGCGCCTCACGCTGGCTCCGGAGTTCCGCCTGGTGCAGCAAGCTGAAGTAAATGCCCAAGGGCAGGGCAATCAAGACGGCCAAGGCTAGTGAAGCCAAGGCCCATAGACTTCTTGTTGGCGCTGCGGAGGGGCCCGGCCCGGGAGTTGCGCTATTCATGTGGTTAACCACCCCCGGAGGTGGCCGTCAGACGCGGGCGAGCGTCGTTGAAGTAGGCGCAACCCGATAGGCAGCTCTGCAAAGCCGCAGGAGGATGGTCGGGCCTTCAGTGCTCGGCGCCCTCGCCCAGGGGCGTTGCAGGCCTTTAAGGGCACGTCAAGACAGGTGAGCGCCGGCATGCTGGGAGCATACCCCCGCGCGCTTGCGCGGTGTCAACCCTTTTTCTTCTTGTAGGAAGAGCACCAGCCGTTGCGGTGCACCAGGCGGTCGGACATCAGGTCGCATTCGCCCCATTCGTCGGCGGGCTTGTCGGGCGCGAAGGCCAGGCAGTTATAACACCGGTGGGCCACGTCGTGCTTGGGGTAGCGGGCCTTGTCGACCTTGGCACTGTCGTGCCGGTAGCCGATGGCGGTGGCCTTCGGTTCGGTTTCTTCCACCTTCTTCAAGGAGGATTGCGCGTACGCTTGTGAGCCGCACACGCCAGCAGCGAGCGGTACGAGCAGCACAACCCGGCGGGTGACGTGGCTCATGGGCAACTCCTCGGTTTTTGCCGGTACGGAGGATAACTGGGCTTGGGCCGGGCGCCCGGGAACATTCACGAAACCCGAGCGCCTTCTGCGATCACCCCGTTGGAACCTTCGAGTCAATCTCGCGCGTAGGTGACCGTCGGGTCGGGCCGAACGGGTGGCAGCGGCGCGCCGCGGGGCGGAGCCGCCAGGGGCACGTCAGGCCGCATGTCGGTGGGCAGCACGGCGGGGTAGTACTTGGCCAGGTGCGAGCCATACAAGGGTTTGTACGCCCCCTGGTGGCAGGTGGCGCAGTTGACCTTGGCCACGTCGCCCATCGGGCCGCGCCGGTTGGCCGGGAAGATGTGCAACAGCGGGTCAGCGGTCAGGTACTCCTGATTCAGGTCACGCACCAGGCGGATGCCATGCCAGGCGGTCACCCGCTGCGGCGTGGAGATCTCCCAGGACTGGAAGGATTGCCCGTTGTGGCAATAGGTGCAGTTCACGCCCAAGGACTTGGACATGTGGATCATGAGCGCGTAGGTGTGCTCGGCCTTTTTCAACGGGGCGCCTCGGGTGTCGGCCGTTGGAAGCAGCGCTGAAGGCCCATTCACCCGCACCTGGTCATTGCCCAGCAGGTACGTGCTGAACGGGTCGGAGGGCAGGGAGGTCAACCCCACCGTGGCAGCGGCGACGTTCTGGCCGGCCCGGTCGCCCAATGCCGAGCCATGGCGCTCGCGGGGCACGGGCTTGACCCAGATGTTCTGAGGCACCGGGTGGCCGCGGTGGCAGGTGTAGCAGGTGACGCCGGTCTGGCCGACGTGGTCTCGCCAGGTGGCGTTCATGTGCTGCACCATCTGGAACATGCGCCGTGCAACCAATTTGGTGTACAGCTCGTCGCTGGCGAAGTTGCCTTCGACGTGGCAGTACAGGCAGCCTTCCTTGGGGGAGACCCAGGAGGTGATGGCCGTCATGGTGCGGCCGAACTCGGTGACGCTCAAGTCGCCCAGCACCTTGATGTTCTCGTAGGCCTCGCCGGCATTGGGGGCCCCAGGGCGGAGTTTGGCTGCGCGGGCGATGTCGGGCTCGGCGTTCAAGTCGGCCTGGGTGGCCAGCGTGCGCGGGTTGTAGACCTGCACCATGCCGGTGCCACGGTAGCCGCCCTGCACGGGCGTCACGGGTGGCCGTTCGCAGGCGCTGAGCAAACAAGCCAGCACCAGCCACATCACACCCTGAAGCCAGTTTCGTGAGGCTCTCCCTGGAGCGTGGTGTGCGGCAAAGTTCATGAGTTCACCTCCCCGACGGGGCCTGGTCGCCGTTCATGGGTTGAGGACACGGCGTTTTTTGATGGAGATGGGGCGTCAGCTTTACATGCGACCCTCGAAGTGTCAATATTAATTGACACTAAAGCCCGTCAACTCGTGGCAAGTCCGGGCCGCAGGCGATGGAGGCCCAGACCAGAAACGCCATCTGACCCCAGCCTTGGCACAGAATCGCGCATCCGCTGCCAAAGACTGCGGCAGTGAACTAGAGGAACGGGATGTCCAAACTTCGCTTCAGCGGCCAAAACCGCTTCGTGCTGTATTTCTTCCTGCCTGTGGTGGCCGCCATCCTGGGTGGGGCGGTGTTCAGCGTGGTGACGGTGTCGGGCTTCAGTCAGCAGCAACGTCAGGCCAATGAGCAGCAGGTTCGTGACGCGCGAATCCTGGCCGGCAGCATGTCCCTGGGCATGGAGATCCTGCAGGTGCAGAAAGATCTGAACACCATGGCGCAGGCCGTGCGGTTGGGCAGCCTGAAAGGTGAGGCCCTGAAGCAGCAGCACGACGCCCTCGTTGAAAAGCTCACCGAGATGTATGTCAAGGTCAAGGAGCTGTCGACCAACGAACAGGCCTCAGACACGGTACGCAAGATGCTGCGCGACGCTGTTCGCCGGTTTGGCGCTTACTACAACAACGCCACGGTAGCCTCTGACACCTTTCTCGATAAGCCCGAGCTCGCCATGCAGTCCATGGAGCAGGCCAATCAGTCTTACGTGCAGTTCGCTGAATTGGGGCAGAAGGTTCACACCGACTTGATCCAGCGCTCGCTGCAGAGCATGGAAGCCTCCGAGGCAGCGCTCGACCGGTTCACGCAGTCGACCTACACCGTGGTGGCCCTGGGCTCTTTGGGCGGCATGGTCATCTGGTTCTTCATCGCACGCCTGATTGCAGGGCGCTTGTCCCTGCTGGCAGGCGCGTTGCGGCAACTGGTCAAGCGTCAGGTGGGCGCCTTGAACGAGAGCGACTTTCGAAAGGTGGAGACCCTGGCCCAGAAGCCGCGTGAGCTGATCGGCGGCATGGCGGCGGCGGTGCTGGCCTTCCGCCAGGCGAATGTGGAGCGCGATACCGCCCAGGCTGCGCTGGAGGCCGAGCGCGAAAACCTGGAGGTGCAGGTGCGAGAGCGCACCTTCTCCCTGGTGGCCATGACCGATGACCTGAGGCATGCCACGGCGCAGGCGGAAGAAGCCAGCCGCATGAAGTCGGCCTTTCTGGCCAACATGAGCCACGAGATCCGCACGCCCATGAACGCCATCATGGGCATGTCGTACCTGCTGTTACAGACCGATCTGAATACGCGTCAGCGCGATTACGTCAAGAAGACGCACAGCTCGAGCCAGCACCTGCTGGGCATCATCAACGACATCCTGGACTACTCCAAGATCGAGGCCGGCAAGCTCGACATCGAGGCTATCGACTTCACGTTGGACCAGGTGCTGCAGAACGTGGCCAACCTGATTGCTGAGAAGGCCACGAGCAAGGGCCTGGAGTTGCTGTTCGACATCGATACCCACTTGCCGCAGCGCCTGATGGGAGACCCGCTTCGCCTGGGGCAGATCCTCATCAACTACTCCAACAACGCCGTCAAGTTCACCGAGAAAGGGGAAATCACCATCTCGATGAAGATCCTGGAAGAGTCCGATACGGAAGTCCTGGTGCGGGGCGCCGTCACCGACACCGGCATTGGCCTGATGCCGGAGCAGATGGCCAAGCTGTTCCAGAGCTTCCAGCAGGCCGACGCGTCCACCACGCGCCAGTACGGGGGCACCGGCCTGGGCCTGGCCATCACCAAGCAGATCGCTCAGCTCATGGGCGGCGAGGTGGGCGTGGACAGCGTGCACGGCCAGGGCAGCACTTTTTGGTTCACAGCGCGAATGGGCAAGAGCCAGAGCCAGATGGTGCCGCAGCTGCTGCGCGACGACCTGGAGGGCAAGCGCATCCTGGTGGTGGACGACAACGAGGCGGCGCGGCTGCTGCTGGGGCGCCTGTTGAACGACCTCCACCTGGTGGTCGACACCGCCGATTCGGGCGCCCGGGCGCTGGACATGCTGGACAGCGCCGTTGCGCAGGGCCGGCCCTATGAGGCGGTGTATTTGGACTGGCAGATGCCGGGCATGAACGGCATCGAGCTGGCCGAGCGGGTGCGTCAGCGGCCCTACGACAAGATGCCCCGCCTGGTGCTGGTCACCGGCTATGGCCGCGAGGAGGTGCTCAAGAGTGCCGAGGACAAGAAGATCGAGAACGTGCTGGTCAAGCCGGTCAATGCATCCATGCTGTTCGACTCGGTCACACGGCTGTTTGGCCAACACGTGGCCACGTCTCAGGAACGTGATGTAGGTGACAACCCGCAGGAGGCCCTGGCGGCCATCCGTGGCGCCAAGGTGCTGCTGGTGGAGGACAACGATCTGAACCAGGAGGTGGCCACCGAGCTGCTGCGCAGCGGCGGGCTCGTGGTGGACGTGGCCGACAACGGCCAGATCGCGGTCGAGAAGGTACAGGCTGCTACATACGACATCGTACTGATGGACATGCAGATGCCGGTGATGGATGGCGTGACCGCCACCCGCATCATCCGCGAGATGCCGCCGTTCGCAAGCCTGCCCATCGTGGCCATGACGGCCAACGCGATGCAGGCCGACCGCGAGGCCTGCCGGGCGGCCGGCATGGACGACCACGTGGCCAAGCCGATCGAGCCGCGCGAGCTGTTCCTGGCACTGCTGAAGTGGGTCAAGCCCCGAGAAGTCCTCTCTGCAGAGAGCGACAAGACCTCCGGGGCAGCTGCGGGCACTGCAGCGGGAAGTCCTTCAGTTGAATGGCGAGTTCCCGTGGACATCGACGGCCTGGACACCGCGCTGGGCCTCAAGCGCGTGCTGGGCAAGGTGCCGCGCTACCAGTCAATGCTGGAGCGGTACGTGGCCGGCCAACGCACAGCTGTCGAACAACTCCGCCACGCCATTGCAAGCGAAGACCGCGACACCGCCACGCGCCTGGCGCACACCACCAAGGGTGTGTCAGGCAACATTGGCGCCACCCCCGTGCAGCACCTGGCAGAAGCCCTGGAGCAAGCGCTCAAGGCGGGCGAGCCCATGTCGCAGATGCCGGCGCTCGTGGATGCGTTGCATCACAAGCTTGAGCCGCTGCTGCAGGCCATTGCCGCAAAACTGCCCCAGCAAGCCCCGCAGCTGACCACTGGGCCGGTGGACATCGACCCGGCGCAACTCATCAAGGTGACCGGCAAGCTGCGCAGCCTGCTCGAAGATATGGACTCCGACGCCAGTGACTGGATCCAGACCCACGCCGAACTGTTGGCCGCCGCCTATCCGAGCCACCTCCCGAGCATCCGTGAAGCGCTGGAAGGCTTCGACTTCGACGTCGCAATCGCACAACTTGATGAGGCCATTTCGAATCGAGGTGTGGCCTTGTGAGCACTTACGAGGACGGCAAGAGACTGGAGCTGTTGACCTATTTCCTGTGGGTCACCATCCCATTTTCTGTCGGTTACTCCGTAGTCTGTTGGGCAATCGGTTTGACCTCGGGCATGGTTTGCATGCTCGTCGCTGCGACCTTGCATGTCCTCAACTTGCTTTACGTACAGCGTCACTGCAACTACAGCATGGCAGGCAACCTGTACATCTTTGCTACCTGCTTGGTGTCCATGGGTGGCGTCAGCTTTCTGTCTGGGGGCTTTGCTTCGCCGGTGTTGCCCTGGTTTGCGGCGGCGGGCCCGGTGACGGCGATTTTCCTGCTGGGTTTCAACCGTCAGGCCAAGGTGTGGTCGGCGATCTTTGTACTGTCGGTCGTGGCGTTCTGCATGGTTGACATGCTGGGCATCAAGCTGCCGGCAAGGTATGACACACAGTTCACCGGGATCTTTTCTGCACTGTGTCTGGTCGGTCTTGCGCTGGCCATGTTCGCCTTCACCGTGCTCTTCGATTCGGCCAAGATCAAGTTACTCGTCGAACTCGAAGGCGCCAACCAGCAACTGTTGAATGCGAAGGAAAAGGCCGAGGAGGCCACGCGGACCAAATCGGAGTTCCTGGCCAACATGAGCCACGAGATCCGTACGCCCATGAATGCCATCATGGGCATGTCCCACCTGCTGCTGCAGACCGACCTCCGCGCCCGCCAGCGTGATTACGTCAAGAAGACCCAGGGCTCAAGCCAGCACTTGCTGGGCATCCTCAACGACATCCTGGACTACTCCAAGATCGAGGCTGGCAAGCTCGACATCGAGTCGACCGACTTCACGCTGGACCAGGTGCTGCAGAACGTGGCCAATCTGGTCGCCGAGAAGGCGTCCTCCAAGGGTCTTGAACTGTTGTTCGACGTCGACCCGGCGCTGCCGAAACGCCTCGTCGGCGACCCCCTTCGCCTGGGGCAGATCCTCATCAACTACGCCAACAACGCCGTCAAGTTCACCGAGAAAGGGGAAATCACCATCTCGATGAAGATCCTG
>CAISJH010000062.1 GCA_903885585.1 uncultured beta proteobacterium | reverse complement strand
GGCCATCGCACGCAGCACATGGGGGGGCCAGCACAGGCACGCGGCCATCACATCGCGGTGGAAGTGCATCGCCGCCTTGGGCTGGCCCGTGGTGCCCGAGGTGAAGGCCATCAGGCAGATGTCATCGGCCGCTGTGTCGGCCGCCTCGAAGGTGGCTGGCTTGGCTGCCGCGGCGGTCTCCAGGGGCGAGCCCTCGCCACCGTTGAAGTGCAGCACCGTCTTCAACTGCGGTGCGCGGGCCTGGGCGGTCTGCAGTTCCTGCGCCAGACGCGCATCGCACAGCGCCAGGCCGATCTGCGCCTTGTCGATGATGGTGGTGAGCTCCTGCGCGCGCAGCAGGGGCATCGTGCCCACGGCAATGCCCCCGGCCTTGAACACGGCCAGGAAGCACGCTGCCAGCATGGGGCTGTTGGCGCCGCGCAGCAGCACACGCTGCCCGGGGATGAGGCCCAGGTCTTCCACCAGCACGCGGGCCATGCGGTTGACCTGCGCCTGCAGCTGCCCGTAAGTCCAGGTCGTGCCGTCTGCGGCGATCAGGCAGCGCCGATGGCCCTGGCCGGCGGCCACCCAGCGGTCGAGCAATTCGGCGGCGCAATTCAGGCGGGCCGGGAAATGGAGTTCAGGCAGGTCGAACACGAGCTCCGGCATGGCCTCGGGCTGGGGCAGGCGGTCTCGCGCGAAAGTGTCGACAGCAGGGGCCATGCGGGTCCTCGTTCCGGGAGATGAGCAGCGCTCGGGTGACTCTCCGACCCCACGGCGGCATGCGCGGCAAGCCCTGCGGGAGCGTCGAATTACTTTACAACTAAACTATTTTTTCGAGGCACCGCTGAAGCCCGGGTTGACCCTGATGCTCAAGCCTGCGCGCTGGCACAAGCTCTCGGTGTGCGCGCCCTCTGATCAACACCCCCCACCACACCTCGGTTCGCCAAGCTGCCTCCCATGACCCGACGCCTTTGGGACATCTCCCCAGCCGTGCATGCCGGCTCGCCCGTGTTTCCCGGTGACACGGCCTACGCGCAGCGCTGGACCTGGACACTGTCTGACAGCTGCCCGGTCAACGTGAGCACCCTGACCCTCAGCCCGCACATCGGCGCCCATGCCGACGCCCCGCTGCACTACGCGCCAGGCGGGGCCGCCGTAGGCGTGCTCGACCTCGAACCCTACCTGGGCCCTTGCCGCGTGATCCACGCCCTGGGCGCCACACCGGTGGTCACCTGGGACCACCTGGCGCACGCCGTGGACCAGTTGCCACCCCGCGTGCTGGTACGCACCTACCGACAGCACCCGGGCGACGCCTGGGACCCCACGCTCGCCGGCCTGGACCCACAAACTCTGGAGCGCCTGGCCGACCGCGGCGTGCGTCTGGTCGGCATCGACACCGCCAGCATCGACCCCGCTTACAGCAAGGCGCTGTCGGCGCACCAGGTGCTGCGGCGGCGCGACCTGCGCGTGCTGGAGAACCTGGTGCTGCAGGACGTGCCCGAGGGCGACTACGAGCTGATCGCCCTGCCGCTCAAGCTCAGCACCGCCGATGCCTCCCCCGTGCGCGCCGTGCTGCGATCGCTGACCTGACCCCCTGATGAGCACCCCCATGACCCTGACCCGCGCCGATTGCGAAGCCCTGGACCGCCGCGACCCGCTCGCCACACTGCGAAGCCAGTTCGTCATCCCTCCGGGGC
>CAISJH010000061.1 GCA_903885585.1 uncultured beta proteobacterium | reverse complement strand
GCTGGTGCCGGGCACCGAGCACTTCCGTAACGTGCAGCGCCACACGGTGCAGACCGACGAGGCCGTGCTGGGCCTGCGGGTGGATGAGAGCCTGTACTTCGCCAACGCCCGCGCGCTGGAAGACCGCCTGAACGAAGAGGTGGCGCAACGCCCAGCGCTGCGCCACGTGGTGCTGCAGTGCTCGGCCATCAACGACATCGACGCCAGCGCGCTGGAAAGCCTGGAAGCCATCGACGCCCGCCTGCGCGACGCCGGCATCACGCTGCACCTGTCGGAAGTGAAGGGCCCGGTGATGGACCGCCTGAAAGGCACCGAGCTGCTGCAGCACCTGCGAGGGCAGGTGTTTCTCACGCATTACCAGGCGGTGCAGGTGCTATTGGGCAAGGGGGCGACTGCGGCCTGAACCTGTCGGGGCGCTGGGGGGCCCAAGGCGTCGGGATTCTGCAAATTGAAAGTCGTTTCTTCAATTTGCAGAACACCGCTCCACCATCCGCAAGCGACGCCGCACTTCTGCAGTGGCTGGCGTCATGGACCAAACGGCCTTCCTTTGATGCCCAATAATTGACTGTTAACCGGTCAACAGGTAATCTCGCCTCAATGTCGATTCAGTCGTTCGCCTGCCCCGACACGGAGTGCCTGTTCACTACAGGCAAATGTCGCCGGTTCGTCAACATCAAGAGCGTGGCCGAGCGCAAATTAGCCCAGCTGGACGCGGCGCCTTCCGTGAACTTCATGAAGGCACCACCGGGGAACGACTTGAAGGAGTACGACGGAGCCTGGCATGTGCGAATCAACGACCAGTGGCGACTGACCTTCAAGTGGGGTGAGCGCGGCCCCTATGACGTGCGCATCGAAGGCCCACACTGATCCAGACCCGGCGGGCATTCGAACCCTGAACAGCCATGGAGTACAACATGTTCAAGAACGGTATGCGTCCTGTCCACCCAGGTGAAATCTTGCTGGAGGACTACATCAAGCCCATGCGCGTCAGCGTGCGCGCCGTGGCCATGGCCCTGCATGTGCCTTACTCGCGCCTCAGCGAGATCACCAAGGGCGAGCGCGGCGTGTCGGCTGATACGGCTCTGCGCCTGGAGCGCTACTTCGGTAGCGAGGCCAAGGGCTGGTTGAACCTTCAGGCAGCTTACGAGTTGCGAGTGGCCGAGATCGAGAACGGCAAAGCCATCGCCAAAGAGATCCAGCCGTTGGCGCTGGCCGCCTGAGCCACGCCAGCAGGTTCACGTCGGGCGCCTGCAGCCGGTCAATCACTGCTTGCGGTGACCGGCGGCTGTCGGGGAGCCTGATGCCGTAGCCCCTCGGGGGCGGACATTGCCTGCTCAAGCCAACAAGGTGCCATGAAACCCGGGGCGGTGCACTCGGAGTTCAAACAACCGCTTTGGGTCGACAAAAGCCGTCCGACAGGCCGACCCAGCGGCATGTCGCGCTGGCACCGGGGACGCTTCGGTACCAGCGCCCGACAAGCGGGGCTGGGGTCGGTGGCCTCATCCCCGTTTTGACCGGGCCGTCACGGACAATCGTGCCCATGGCAGACCTGAATGACTCCAGCCCCGTCCTGATCGCCGGCGGCGGCATCGGCGGCATGGCCCTGGCCCTCACGCTGCACCAGATCGGCGTGCCTTGCCAAGTGCTCGAAGCCGTGCCCGCACTCAAGCCGCTGGGCGTGGGCATCAACCTGCAGCCCAATGCGGTGCGCGAGCTGTACGACCTGGGCCTGGGTGAACAGGTGCTGGACACCATCGGCCTGCAGGCGCGCGAATGGGCGCTGGTGGGGCGCAACGGCAACGACGTCTACAGCGAGCCGCGCGGCTTGAAGGCCGGCTACCGCTGGCCGCAATACTCAGTGCACCGCGGGCAACTGCAAATTCTGCTGTACCGCACGGTGCTGGAGCGGCTGGGCCCGCAGGCCGTGCAGCTGGGCCAGCGCGTGGTGGGCTATGCGCAGGATGAGCACGGCGTCACAGCCCAGATCGAGTCACGCGACGGCCGCCGCCACGAGCAGCGCGGGCGCCTGCTGGTGGCCGCCGACGGCCTGCACTCGGCCATCCGCGCGCAGATGCACCCGTCGCAACCCCCCATCCAGTGGGGCGGCGCCATCATGTGGCGCGGCACCACGCCGGGCGTGCCCATCCGCACCGGGGCCTCCTTCGTGGGCCTGGGCTCGCTGCGTCACCGAGTGGTGCTGTACCCCATCACGCCAGCTGACCCGCATACCGGCCTGGCCACTATCAACTGGATCGCCGAGATCACGGTGGACAACTCGCAGGGCTGGACGCACGGCGACTGGAACCGGCGCGTGGCGCTGGAAGACTTTGCCCACCACTTCGCCGACTGGACCTACGGCTGGCTGGACGTGCCGGCGATGCTG
>CAISJH010000060.1 GCA_903885585.1 uncultured beta proteobacterium | reverse complement strand
CGCTACGGCACCATGCGTGAGAACGTGCTGGGCCTGACGGTGGTGACGGCCAGCGGCGAGGTGATCCGCACCGGCACGCGCGCCAAGAAGTCCAGCGCCGGCTACGACCTCACGCGCCTGATGGTGGGCAGCGAAGGCACGCTGGGTGTCATCACCGAGGTCACGCTCAAGCTCTACCCACTGCCCGAGGCGGTGAGCGCCGCCATCTGCCACTTCCCCAGCGTCCAGGCCGCCGTGGCCACCACCATCCAGGTGATCCAGATGGGCGTGCCGATCGCACGCTGCGAGCTGCTGGACGCCAACGCGGTGCGGGCCGTCAACGCCCAGAGCGGGCTGAGCATGCGCGAGTCTCCGCTGCTGCTGATGGAGTTCCACGGCACCGACGCGGGCGTGAAGGAGCAAGCCGAGACGGTGCAGGACATCGCCGGCGAGCAGGGCGGCGAGGGCTTCGAGTGGGCCAGCACACCGGAGGAGCGCACGCGTCTCTGGACCGCGCGCCACAAGGCCTACTTTGCCGGCATGAGCAGCAACCCCGGTTGCCGCACCGTCACCACCGACACCTGCGTGCCGATTTCGCGCCTGGCCGAGATCATCGACATCTCGGTGCAGGAAGCGGCCGAGTCTGGCCTGCCGCACTACATCGTGGGCCACGTGGGCGACGGCAACTTCCACCTCGCGTACATGGTGAAGGACGGTGATCTGGGTCAACGCGCCACGGCCGAGCGGCTGAGCCTGCAGATGGTGCAGCGCGCCATCGCCATGGAAGGCACCTGCACCGGCGAGCACGGCATCGGCCTGCACAAGATGGGCTTCCTGGTGGACGAGGCCGGCGTTGGCGCGGTGGACCTGATGCGCCAGATCAAGCGCGCACTGGACCCGAAGAACATCATGAACCCGGGGAAGATTTTCGCGCTCTGAGAGGAGTTTTGAGGACATGGGCCTGCAAACTGCAAGGCGCAGCGAGGCAGCGTTCGTCAGCCGGGCAGCGGTGGTGGTGGCCACACTTGTTGCACTCCTGAGCGCCTGTGGAGGCGGGGGCAGCGGCTCCGCTCCAACCCCCAACGTGCGGCCCCTGTCAGCCCTCGAACCCGTAGGTGCGGGCACATTGGTGCCCCGCGTACGGGAATTGCTGCGCAGCCGCGAAACAGCGCGGATAGCCAATCCAGGCGCGGGTTTCGATCGCTTCGTGGTGACCCCCACACCCACCGCCGGCAACCTGCCCGGCACCACGGCACAGGTCAGTTCCACCGCCACGCCTGTCTTCTCCGGCACCGCGGTGCAGGAAGCCGGGGTGGACGAGGCCGACCTGCTGAAGACCAACGGGCGCTTCCTGTTTGCGCTGGACGGCTACACGTTGCGCGGTGCGCAAGGGACCCCCCGCCCCCAGGTGCGCGTAGGGCTGGCCCGTGCAGATGGCCAGGTGGAGAACGTCAGCACGATGGCGCTGGACGTGGGGACAGACCCCGCCTCTGCGAAGGGCCTGCTGCTGTCGAGCCAGGCCACTCGGTTGGCCGCGCTGGCGGCCACGGTGTCCTGGAAGACGCCCGTGTGCCCGCCCGACATGGCCTGCATCCTGCCGGTGCTGATCAGCGACCCCACCTTGCATGTGCAGGTGGCCGATGTGGCGGCCACGGGGGCCCTCAGCGTGGCACGCCGGCTGGCGCTGGACGGGCATCTGGTCACCAGCCGCCGCGTGGGCGATGTCATCCACCTGGTCACCACCTGGAGCCCGCGCCTGGCCTACGAGAACCTGCCGGCCGGCGCATCCGTGCAGGAACGCGAGGCGGCCCTGGCGGCGCTCAAGGCAGAAGACATCTTGCCGGGCGTGCGCATCGACGGCGGCAAGCGCCAGCCCTTGGTGAGCGAAAGCGACTGCCTCATGCAGCCGAAGGCCACCTCGCTCTCGCTGACGGTCACCACCCTGGTCGCCATCGATCTGGCCTCACCTGCCTTGACCACCCGGGCTCGTTGCTTCTTTGGAGGGACCGAGGGCCTGTACATGTCGCCGCAGAACCTGTACCTGGCCACCACGCGTTCGGCCCAGCCTGTGACGGGTGCCGATGGCCGCACGTTGTTTCCCTCCGGGTTCGTCACCGACCTGCACAAGTTCGCCTTCGACGGGCTGAACCTGAACTACCGTGCCTCGGGCGAGGTCCGGGGCCATCTGGGTTGGGACCCGGAGCGCATCTCGCTGCGCATGAGCGAGCACGCGGGCGACCTGCGCGTGATCAGCTACACCGGCACCAGCGGTTGGGCGGTGCCTGCGGACGCCCTGCCCGCGCCGGGGTCGAACAGCCCTTCGACGGCCTCCCCGGCCACGCTGACCGTGCTGCGCGAAAGCGCCCCCGAGTCTGCGCTGAAGACCCTCTCCGCACTGCCCAATGACCGACGCCCTGCCGCCCTGGGCAAGCCGGGTGAACAGATCTACGGGGTGCGCTTCTCAGGCGAGACCGGCTACCTGGTGACCTTCCGCCGCACCGACCCCCTGTACGTGCTGGACCTCAAGGATCCCGCAGACCCCAAGATCGCGGCCGAACTGGACGTGCCCGGCTTCTCGGACCTTCTGCTGCCCCTGCCGCAAGGGTTGCTGCTGGGGGTGGGACGCGACGCGGATGCGAGCGGGCTGGCGCTGGGGCCCAAGGTGGCGCTGTTCGACGTGCGCGACCCCACCAAGCCTTCGCTGATCTCGTCCAGGACCTTCGGGGCCCGAGGCAGCACCAGCGCCGTCGATCACAGCAGCCACGGGATCAACCTGCTGCAGGTGGGCGCGGTGGCCCGGCTCGCCCTGCCCATGTCGCTGCGCACCACGGACTGGGGCCCCGAGGCGCAGCATGTGCTGCAGCGCCTGGAGGTGGACACGACGGCCAGAACGCTGCGGTGGCGGCCTGAACTGGCAGCACCGCAGGGCACGGACGCGTTCGATGTCAGCGCCGACCGCAGCGTGCAGATCGGCGATGCCGTCTTCTTCCTCAGTCAGGGCCGCTGGGCAGGCAGCCCCTGGTAAGCCAGGGGCCCGCCAGGGCCGGGCTTTGAGCATCTGCACGCCGCCTGCTGAATGCATGCGGTTCGGGCGCAGGTGAGGGGCCGGGCACCGCGGGCACCCTGAGCGCCCGCAAGGCCAGCGATCACTGCTCGCCCTAGGCTTGTTCCTCTCACACCAGAGGAGTCGGCCATGTCCCCACA
Source organism: uncultured beta proteobacterium (assembly GCA_903885585.1). GTDB lineage: Bacteria > Pseudomonadota > Gammaproteobacteria > Burkholderiales > Burkholderiaceae_C > Rubrivivax. The sequence goes on along the minus strand of CAISJH010000060.1, from coordinate 3,883 downwards.
TTCCTGCAACGGAGCCCCCGCAGCGCTGGCCCAAAGTCCGGGCCAGGCGCCGGACCAGCCGGCGTTGAAGAGGCTCATGAGGCCCGTGGGGCGGCCGGCAGCCAACCGCTGGGCCGTGGGCCTGTGGGCCGCCGGGCTGCTGGCTGGTTGCGGCGGCGGAGGCGGGGGCGATGCGCCGGCGCCCCTGGAGGTGCCGATGGGCCTGCGGGTGGAGACGGCCTCGGCAGGCTCGGACCTCACCGCCTCGGGCCTGAGCACCCAGGGTGCCGCTCTCGCGCAGGCCGTGATGTTCACCACCGGCAACCCGATGGCCTCGGCCGCCTTCAGCCTGCAGGCCGCGCCTGTGGCCATGCTGGCCACCGCCAGCGGTGACTTGCTGCGCCAGGCACTCGCGCCGCGCGGGGCGGCGAGCACCCGACCGCTGGCGTCGGAGACGGTCACAGAGGCCTGCCTGGTCAGCGGCTCGTTGAGCCTGAGCGCCAGCGACGCTGATGAAGATGGCGCGCTGAGCCCGGGCGACAGCATGACCCTGATGGCCTCCGCCTGCGTGACCGCGCCTGACGCGCCTGCGCTGGACGGTATCTTTGCCATGACCGTTGAGCGCCTGGAACTTGACGGCAGTGGCAGCGTCAACGCCTTGGAAGCCAGTGGCACGCTGGTGGGCTTCGGGGTGGGCGGGGCCGCCACCATGGATGGCGGCTTTCACCTGTGGATGCGTAACGGCGCTGCCTCCTCGCAGCACCTGCGCATGCGCTATCGGGACATGCTGGTGCGCCGCGCCGGCCAGGGCACGCTGATCTTTGACTTCGACGTGCTGACGCTGGCCTCGTCGACGCAGGTGCTGCACACGCTCAGCGGTGGTCTGGTGATCGATGGCCTGACCTATCAGCTCGAGCCCGCGGAAGGGACGCCGCTGACCTTATCGGCGGGCGGCGGTCTGCCGGGCTCCTTCTACGAGCCGGCCCGCGATGTCTGGCCGCGCAGCGGTGCGCTCAGGCTGCGGGACCGTGCCGGCGATGCGCTGCTGCTGCGGGCCCGGCCCGAGGGCGTGGTGGACTTGGAGTTCACGCCGGCTGGGGCCGCGGCACCCACCGCGTCATTGCCCGGTCAGCCCTGGGGCCGCTTCCTGCAAGGCCCCGGCTGAAGACCCTGCCATCAGCAGGGCGCCGATGCGATGATGGGGCATGAACCGCCATCTGCTGCTGCTTGCCTTCTGTCAGGGCATGTTCCTGACCAACACCGTCACCTTCATCGCCATCAACGGCTTGGCCGGTCTGGCGCTGGCGCCCGTGGGCTGGATGGCCACGTTGCCGGTGACAAGCTATGTGATCGGCGGCGCGCTGAGCGCGCCGCTGGTGGCGCGTCTGCAGTCGCAGTGGGGCCGCAAGCGCAGCTTCCAGCTGGGCTTGGTCATGGCCGCGGTGAGCGCAGGCGCCTGCGCTTACGCCGTGAGCCAGAAGAGCTTCGTCCTGCTGATGATGGCCACGCTGCTGGCGGGGTTCTACCAGGCCAATGCCGCCCTGTACCGCTTTGCCGGCACCGAGGTGGTGGCACCGTCCTACAAGGAAAAGGCGCTGTCCTGGGTGCTGGCTGGCGGCATCGTCGGCGCCTTCATCGGCCCGGCCCTGGCCAATGCCTCGGTGGATATGCTGCCGGTGCGCTACGCCGGCGCCTACCTGGTGCTGATCGGCGTGGCCGCGGTGGCCTTCGTGGCGCTGTCCTTCATCCAGTTCCCGCCGCACAAGGCACCGGCACCCGGCGCCTCGTCCGGCCGGCCCCTGGCCGAGATTGCGCGCCAACCCACCTTCATCGTGGCGGTCGCCGCCGGTGCCCTGGGTTACGGCGTGATGAACCTGCTGATGGCCGCCACGCCGTTGGCCATGCAGCAGTGCAAGCACCCCTTTGAGAGCGCTACGCTGGTGCTGGAGTGGCACGTGCTGGGCATGTTCGTTCCCAGCTTCTTCACCGGCCATCTGATCAAGCGCTTTGGCGCCCTGCCCGTGATGGGTGTGGGCGTGGTGCTGAACCTGGTGTGCGTGGCCGTGGCGCTGTCGGGCGTGGACCTGATGCAGTTCCTGGTGGCGCTGTTCGTGCTGGGGGTGGGCTGGAACTTCCTCTACACCGGCGGCAGCACGCTGCTGACCACGACCTACCGCCCCGAGGAGAAGAACAAGGCCCAGGGCGCGATGGACACCTGCGTGTTCGCCACCATGGCGTTGAGCTCGTTCTCCTCCGGCGCGCTGGTCACCACCCAGGGCTGGACGCTGCTGAACCTCGGTTCGCTGTTGCCCATCGCGCTGGTGGGCGGGGCCTTGCTGTGGCTGGCGGCCAAGCAGCGGGGGGCGGGCCGGGCGCTGTAGAGATCCCCCTCAAAGGCCCTCACCAGGCAGGGTCAGGACCCATCCTTCCTGGCGACCCTGGGGGTTGCGACCCTGTCCCACCAGGGTCAGGCCGTTATGTGAGATGCCTGTGGCGCGCTGGAGGGTCCAGCCGTTCAGCTCGATCCGGTATCTCGTCTGCAGGATGTCCTCCAGGCGGGACCAGCCGGTGGCTGGGGTCCAGATCATGGCCGTCTCGCCGGCGCTGGAAGCAGCCCACCCCACGACCACCCCTCCATCACCCGACATCCCGCCTGCGACCACGTCGCTCAGCCCTTCTTGGCCCACCCCCAGCGGGGCCATGCCGGTGGCCGGGGTCCAGCGAAAGACCCGGCTGCGGCCCAGCCCGTCGGTGGAATAGCCCGCAATGGCGGTGCCGTCCCGCGAGACGGCTGTGGCCACGGCGGCCACATCCTGCGGCAGGTGACCGAGCACGCTGACCTGCCCCGCTGCTGTCCAGGCGACGGCGCCGGTCAACACGGGGTGGCCCGAGCCCACGATGGTCGACCCATCCGCCGAGACGGCCATCGCGTTGCTGGAGCGGCTGGTTCCCCCACCGAACTGACCCAGCGAAGTGATGCCCGAAGCCTGCGTCCAACGAAAGCCTGCATTACCTGCCAGCAAACAGGTCCCGACGATCACCAAGCCATCGCCGGACACACCGCTGGCCACGCAAAGAGAGGCTCCGTTCAGGGCGGGGAGCTGTTGCATCCCCGCCGCAGGCGTCCATTGAAAGGCCACGGCGCTGGACCACGGAGCGCCGGCCTGGCCCACGATGACCGAACCGTCGTAGGAGGCAGCGCGCGCGCTGCTGGTTGCGCCGCCGGCCAGGACCCCCAAGGCCCTGAGGCCTTCGGCCTGGGTCCAGAGGAACGCCTGTCGGCTGGTGTCAGCACCGCCGCTGGCGCCCACGACCACACGGCCATCGCCTGACACCGCCAGGGCCTCGCTGGCGGTGTCACCTGCCAACGCGCCCACACCGGAAAACATCACCTGGGGCTTGTCAACCGCCCACCCGATCTGAACGTCGCCGCAACCCCACAAGCTGGCTGCGAGCGTCCAGACCACAGCCGCACCTGCCCAGCTCCTCAGGCACCCCGTCTCCGTCCGCACTTCGGTGTTCAACATGCCTGCCCCCTTTGCGATGCGACAGGCCCCAAAGACAGGCACCCGCTCACCAACAACTGGGCAGGCTAGGTCAAGGCGGCGAAGGTCGAGTGCACAAGATCAAGGGCTGGGCCGCGCCCCGCGCCGATACACCACCCAGTACACCCCGGCCACCAGCACACTGCCGCCCACCAGGTTGCCGGCGATGACCGGCAACAGGTTACCCAGGATCGCACCCGCGCCCGGCGCGGGCAGGCCCGCCGCTGCGGCCGTGGGCTCCAACAGCAGGGCCAGGGGGAAGAAGAAAAAGTTGGCCACCGAGTGCTCGAAGCCCAGCGCCACCAAGGCGGTCACAGGGGGTACCACGGCCACGGCCTTGTCCACCACGCAGCGGCCGG
>CAISJH010000059.1 GCA_903885585.1 uncultured beta proteobacterium | reverse complement strand
TGCCGCCACGTGCGCTTCGTGCACCGCCTTGTGCGCCAGCATGGGCTGGCCCACGATGTCACCGATGGCAAAGATGTGCGGCACGTTGGTGCGCATCTGGATGTCGACGTTGATGAAGCCCCGATCGGTCACGGCCACGCCGGCCTTGTCGGCAGCGATCTTCTTGCCATTGGGCGTTCGGCCTACGGCCTGCAGCACGAGGTCGTAGGTGCCTTCGCTCTTGGCGCCGTCCAGGCCTTCGAAGCTCACCTTGATGCCCTCAGGCGTGGCCTCGGCCCCCACCGTCTTGGTCTTCAACATGATCTTGTCGAAGCGGTGCTTGTTCATCTTCTCCCAGACCTTGACGAGGTCGCGGTCGGCGCCCTGCATCAGGCCGTCCATCATCTCCACCACGTCCAGGCGCGCACCCAGCGTGCTGTAGACCGTGCCCATCTCCAGGCCGATGATGCCGCCGCCCACGATCAACATGCGCTTGGGTACCGATGCCAGGCCCAGTGCGCCAGTGGAATCGACCACCCGCGGGTCATCGGGCATGAACGGCAGCCGCACGGCCTGCGAGCCGGCCGCGATGATGCAGCGCTTGAAGGACACCACCTTCTGGGTGCCGGTCTTGTCCTGGCCGGTGCCGGTGGTCTCTTCCACCACCACGTGGTTGGGGCCGACGAAGGCGCCGTAGCCGCGCGCGGTGGTCACCTTGCGCATCTTGGCCATGGCCGCCAGGCCGCCCGTGAGCTTGCCGATGACCTTGTCTTTGTGGCCGCGCAGCTTGTCGATGTTGAGTTGCGGGGCGCCAAACTCAACACCCAGGTCGGCCATGTGGCTCACCTCGTCCATCACCGCCGCCACATGCAGCAGCGCCTTGGACGGGATGCAGCCCACGTTCAGGCACACGCCACCCAGCGTGGCGTAGCGCTCGACGATCACGACTTTCAGGCCCAGGTCAGCCGCTCGGAAGGCGGCGGAGTAGCCGCCGGGGCCAGCGCCCAGCACCAGCAGGTCGCACTCGAGATCCGCCGTGCCACCGAAACTGGCCGCAGCAGGCGCCACCACAGGCGCTGAAGCCGCTGCGGCGGCACCGGACGCAGGCGCTGCTGCTGGGGCACTGGGCGCTGGAGCGGCTGAGGCTGCGGGAGCCGCAGGGGTGGCAGGGGCCGACACCGCCTCACCCGCCACTTCCAGCGACAGCAGCACCGAGCCTTCGCTGACCATGTCGCCCAGCTTGATCTTGAGCTCCTGGACCACGCCGGCATGGGACGAAGGGATCTCCATCGAGGCCTTGTCGGACTCGACCGTGATCAGCGACTGCTCGGCCTTGATGGCATCGCCCGGCTTGACCAGCACCTCGATGATGGCCACTTCCTTGAAATCGCCGATGTCCGGCACCTTGACTTCGATGAGCGCCATGGCGTTCAACCTTTCTGATCAGAGGCCTGGTGCGCTCAGAGCAGCACCCGGCGGAAGTCCGCCAGGATCTGCCCGAGGAAGGCGTTGAAGCGGGCGGCCGCAGCGCCATCGATGACGCGGTGGTCCCAGGTCAGCGACAACGGCAGCATGAGGCGCGGAACAAACTGCTTGCCGTCCCACTTGGGTGCCATCTCGCTCTTGCACACCCCGAGGATGGCCACCTCGGGCGCGTTGATGATGGGCGTGAAGTAGCGCCCGCCAATGCCGCCCAGGCTCGAGATGGTGAAGGTGGCGCCGCTCATGTCGGCCGGGCCCAGCTTGCCATCGCGAGCCTTCTTGGCCAGCTCGGCCATCTCCTGGCTGATCTGCAGCACGCCCTTCTGGTCCGCGTCCTTGATCACGGGCACCACCAGGCCGTTGGGCGTGTCGGCGGCGAAG
>CAISJH010000058.1 GCA_903885585.1 uncultured beta proteobacterium | reverse complement strand
CTGTTCCACATCGACGACCATGCCCCCGGCGTGGTGTTCTGGCACCCCAAGGGCTGGACGGTGTGGCAGGGCGTGGAGCAGTACATGCGCCAGGTGTACCGCGACAACGGCTACCTCGAGGTCAAGGGCCCGCAGATCCTGGACAAGGCCCTGTGGGAGAAAACCGGCCACTGGGACAAGTACCGTGACAACATGTTCACGACCGAGAGCGAGAAGCGCGACTACGCCCTCAAGCCGATGAACTGCCCCGGCCACATCCTGATCTTCAAGCAGGGCATCAAGAGCTACCGCGACCTGCCGCTGCGCTATGGCGAGTTCGGCCAGTGCCACCGCAACGAGCCCACAGGCGGCCTGCACGGCATCATGCGGGTGCGCGGCTTCACGCAGGATGACGGCCATATCTTTTGCACCGAGGACATGATCCTGGACGAATGCGTGGCCTACACCGCCCTGCTGCAGAAGGTCTACGCCGACTTCGGCTTCTCTGACATCCTTTACAAGGTGGCCACCCGCCCGGCCGCGCGCATCGGGTCGGATGAGATCTGGGACAAGGCCGAGCATGCGCTGATGGAGAGTCTGCGCCGCTCGGGGGTGGAGTTCGTCATCGCCGAAGGCGACGGCGCGTTCTACGGCCCCAAGGTGGAATACACGCTCAAGGACGCCATTGGCCGGCAGTGGCAGTGCGGCACCATCCAGGTGGACTTTTCCATGGCCGAGCGCCTGGACGCCGAATACGTGGCCGACGACGGCTCACGTCGCCACCCCGTGATGTTGCACCGCGCCATCGTCGGCAGTCTCGAGCGTTTCATCGGCATCCTGATCGAACAGCACGCTGGCGCGCTGCCGGCCTGGCTGGCGCCCGAGCAGGCGGTGGTGTGCCCCATCACCGATCAACAGCACGAATACGCAAGGGAAGTGGCGAAAACGCTGCAAAAACAAGGAGTTAGGGTCTCGGTTGATGCTCGAAACGAGAAAATCAACTATAAAATCCGTGAGCATTCGTTGCAAAAGGTCCCGTACATCCTGGTCGTGGGCGACAAGGAGAAGGCAAGCGGGGCTGTTGCGGTGCGCGCACGAGGGTCCGTGGACCTGGGCGTGATGCCCCTGGAAGACTTCTCTGCGAAGCTGCTGGGTGACATTGCCCGGAAGGCCTGAGTCTTCGTCGCGCCCGATTCATTTTCAAGGCGGCCCTGCATTGCCTCGGGGTTGCACAGAGGGGTTTGAACCATCGCTACCTTCATGGACCGCCGCGTGCCGAACGCGGAGCGCAAGCACAGGCTGAACCGCGAAATCATGGCGCCGCAGGTGCGCCTCAACGGTGTCGAGAATGAGCCGCTCGGCATCGTCAGCTTGATGGACGCGCTTCGGATGGCCGGTGAGCTCGATGTCGATCTGGTCGAGATCGCGGCTGTGGCAGACCCTCCAGTCTGCCGGCTCATGGACTACGGCAAGTTCAAGTACCAGGAGCAGAAGAAGGCCGCAGAGGCCAAGTCCAAGCAAAAGGTCATCGAGATCAAGGAAGTCAAGTTCCGTCCGGGCACCGACGAAGGCGACTACCAGATCAAGATGCGCAACCTGCGCCGCTTCATCGCCGACGACGGCGACAAGGGTAAGGTCACGCTGCGCTTCCGGGGCCGCGAGATCACGCACCAGGACATCGGCATGCGCCTGCTGGAGCGCATCCGTGACGAACTGGCCGATGTGGCGGTTGTGGAGCACATGCCCAAGCTCGAAGGGCGGCAGATGATCATGGTGCTGGCGACTAAGCGCAAGTGAGACTGCGCTCAGTCCGTCTTCAGGACGAGCGTTGGTTGATGAAGGTTTTTAGAAGATCACTCGCCTGCTG
>CAISJH010000057.1 GCA_903885585.1 uncultured beta proteobacterium | reverse complement strand
TCGAGGTGCACATGGATGGCGGCATCCGCTCCGGCCAGGACGTGCTCAAGGCCTGGGCGCTGGGCGCGCGCGGCACCTACATCGGCCGCGCCTTCCTCTACGGCCTGGGCGCCATGGGCGGCGAAGGCGTGACCAAGGCCTTGCAGATCATCCACAAGGAACTCGACCTGACCATGGCCTTCTGCGGCCGTACCAAGATCGCCGACGTGGACCGCTCGATCCTGCTGCCGGGAACCTTCCCGACCGCTTGATCAGGCCTTGGGCAAGGTCACGCCGCGCTGGCCCTGGTACTTGCCGCCGCGGTCCTTGTAGCTGGTCTCGCAGACCTCGTCGCTTTCGAAGAACAGCACTTGCGCGCAGCCCTCGCCGGCGTAGATCTTGGCCGGCAACGGGGTGGTGTTGCTGAACTCCAGCGTCACGTAGCCTTCCCATTCAGGCTCGAAAGGGGTGACGTTGACGATGATGCCGCAGCGCGCATAGGTGCTCTTGCCCAGGCAGATGGTGAGCACGTTGCGCGGGATGCGGAAGTACTCCACCGTGCGGGCCAGCGCAAAGCTGTTGGGCGGGATGATGCAGACATCGCTCTCGATGTCCACGAAGCTCTTCTCGTCGAAGTTCTTCGGGTCCACCACCGTGCTATGGATGTTGGTGAACACCTTGAACTCGCGCGCGCAGCGGATGTCGTAGCCGTAGCTGGAAGTGCCGTAGCTGACGATGCGCTGGCCGTCGGCGGCGTGCCGCACCTGGCCGGGCTCGAAGGGCTCGATCATGCCGTGCGCCTCGGCCATGCGGCGGATCCAACGGTCGCTCTTGATGCTCATGCCATGCTCGGGAAGGCGCCGCTTGGGCGATCTGCGATTCTAGGAGGCTGACAGCACGCTCGACCTCCAGTAGCATGCAGCCACGCCGGCGACGCAACGAATCAGGCTGCCGACCGACCCGCCAAGGAGGCTACGCCATGCCCACCCCCTTCCGCCCTGCCCTCACGCTGCTGACCCAGTACGCCACCTACCACCGGGACCGGCGCAACATCCAGACGCACCTGGTGGGGGTGCCCATGATCGTCTTCGCGATCGGCGTGCTGCTGTCGCACCCGGTGCTGCCGGTGGCGGGCTTGGCGTTGACGCCGGCGTGGCTGGTGTTCCTGCTGAGCGCGGCGTGGTACCTGACGCGGGGAGAGTTCGCGCTGCAGGTGGCCGTGGTGGCGGTGATGGCGCTGCTCATCGGCTCGGCCCAGGTGCTGGGGCAGTCCAGCCCGTCCTGGGTGGCCTGGGGTGTGGGCTTGTTCGCGCTGGGCTGGGTGATCCAGTTTGTCGGCCACTACTACGAGGGGCGCAAACCGGCCTTCGCCGACGATCTGGTCGGCCTGCTGGTGGGGCCGATGTTCGTGGTGATGGAATTGCTGGCGGCCGTGGGCGCGTGCCGCGAGCTCGTGGCCCGCATCGAGGCCGAGGCCGGCCCCACCCACTTGCGGGACCTCACGGGCACCGCGGCCTGAGAAATCAAGCCCTGCCCCAGACCTCTCCAGCCACCTCGACCACGCGCTCCAGCTTGCGCCACTGGTCGTCCACCGACAGCGCGTTGCCGTGATGCGTGCTGGAAAAGCCGCACTGCGGGCTGAGGGCGAGCTGCTCCAGCGGCACCACCTGGGCGGCCTCGTCGATGCGGCGCTTCAGCGCGTCCTTGCTCTCCAACTCGCCCACTTTGGTGGTCACCAGGCCCAGCACCACGGTCTTGCCCGGGGGCAAGGCGCGCAGCGGCTCGAAGCCGCCCGCGCGGGCGTTGTCGAACTCCATGAACCAGCCGTCGACATCGGTGGAGAACATGGCGTCGACCACCGGGTCGTAGCCGCCCTCGGCCACCCAGGCGCTCTTGAAGTTGCCGCGGCAGGTGTGGATGGTGACCGTCATGTCGTCCGGCCGGCCGCGCAGCGCTTCGTTCAGGGTGCGGGCATAGCGCTGGGGCAACGCGGCCGGGTCGTCGCCATTGGCGCGGCAGTTGGCCTGGATCTTGGGGTCGCACAAATACGCGAAGGTGATGTCGTCGAGTTGCAGGTAGCGGCAGCCCGCCGCCGCCAGGTGCGCAATGGCGGCGCGGTAGGCCGCGGCCACGTCGTCCCAGAAGGCGTCCAGGTCGGGGTAGGCCTCGCGAGAGACCGCCGCACGCCCGCCGCGCAAGTGCAGCATCGAGGGCGAGGGAATGGTCATCTTGGCCACCGGGCCTGTGCTTCGACCTGACACGCCGGCGGCACCGGACGCGCCGCCCGTGAGCGCGTCCACCCGAGCCTTCAGGTAGGCGAAGTCATCGGCCATGATGGGCCGGCTGCAGCCCACCTGGCCCGTCACGGAGGCAATGGGCGGCTGCTCCGATTGGCCCTCGATCTTGAACTTGGGGCCGTCGTTGTGCTTGAGCGTCACGCCGTCAAGCTGCCCCAGGAAATCCAGGTGCCACCAATCGCGCCGGAACTCACCATCGGTGATGGACTGCAAGCCGATGTCACGCTGGCGCTGCACGATCTCGGCCACGGCGCGGTCTTCGGCTTCGCGCAGGGCGGCGGCCGGCAGTTCACCCGCCTTCCAGCGGGCACGGGTCTGTGCCAGCCAGGCGGGGCGCAACAGGCTGCCGACCTGGTCGGCTCGGAAAGGGGGTCGGCTCATCAGCGGTCTCCTGGATTGAGGAAGACGCCGAGCAAGGGCCCTGTCAACCGGCCACGACCCTCATCGCAGCGCGCCGGGGCTCCGGCTCGGCGTCGAAACGCTCGAACCCGGTGTAACACAGGAAATGCCGGTTGGCTGCACGGCCGAACAGCGTCATTCCCAGTCGCTCGGCCATCTCGTGCCCCATGGCGGTGACGCCATTGCGCGACACCACGATGGGCACGCCGATTCGCGCGGACTTCATCACCATCTCGCTGGTCAGCCGGCCGGTGGTGTAGAACACCTTGTCCTCACCCGGCACACCGTGCAGCGCCATCCAGCCCGTGATGGTGTCGATGGCGTTGTGACGGCCCACATCCTCCACGAACATCAGCATGCGCCCTTGCTGGAACAGCGCGCAGCCGTGCACCGAACCCGCCTTGCGGTGGATGCTGTCCTGCTGGCGCATGGTTTCCAGCACGCGGTACAGCGTGGCCTGGCTGATGCGCGCTGCGGCCACATCGGGCAGATGCAGCGTGGCCAACTGGTTCATCACATCGCCGAAGACCGTGCCCTGGCCGCAACCGGTGGTCACCACGCGGGTGGCCGTCTTGCGCTCCAGGTCGGTAATGCCGCCGTGGGTCTTGACGGCAGCGGCGCCCACGTCCCAGTCCACGGTGATGGAGTCCACCTCGTCGGCGCCTTCGATCAGCCCCTGGTTGCACAGGTAGCCCAGCACCAGCAACTCCGGCAAGGCCCCGAGGGTCATGAGGGTAACGAGTTCGCGCTTGTCAACGAACACCGTCAGCGGCCGCTCGGCCGGAATGTGGATGCTGCGCGGCTCGCCATGCTCGTCGACGATGCGGATCTCGCGCAGCAACTCACAACGCGCGTCGGTGAGCCGAGGCGCGCCGGGAATGGGGACGGGCGAGGGGAAGGGCGGCATGGGGGCGGACTCTAGCCCGGAAGACATGACCATGCCCGCGCTCAAACCGCCGGGCCCGGCGGGCCAGGTGCCAGGGGGTGTCATGGGGGCGGTAAGCCCGCGGCGGGCTACTTCTTGGCCGGCGCCGCCGCAGGTGCCGCAGCCATGGTCTTGACGGGCGCAGCGGCGGCCGCACCCGGCGGCGGGTAGACGAAGGCGCCGGGGTCGGCGCAAGGCGCCAGACTCGCGGTGGGTTTGACCGTCTTGCCCTGCTTCTTGGCCTCGGCCGCGTAGCGGGCTGCGACGCCGTCCATGGACTTGCAGAGCTTGTAGTTGTCCACCTTGCCGGCATGGGCCGTCTTGGCGGCAGCTTCGGCGGCCTTGGCCTTGGCCTCGTCCGACAGCGGTGGCAGCTTGGCCCAAACCGCGGAAGAAGACAGCAGCAGACTGGCCAGGGTGAAGGCGGCGGTGCGGTTCATAAGAGCTCCTGGGGAATCAAGCGGCTTGGGGCGGCGTGGTGGCGCCAGCCCCCTGAGGCGCGCTGCGCTGTGCCGGAATCTTGCCGGCCTGGATGTCCTCGTACCACAGGGCGTGGTGCTCCTTGGCCCAGCCTTCGTCCACATAGCCGGTGCGCATGGCGCTGTAGGCGCCCTTCATGCCGATGGTGCCCATGTAGATGTGGCCGAGGAACAGCGCCATCATCAACACGGAGGCCGTGGCGTGGATCATGTGGGCGATCTGCATGTCGCCGCGCAGGTACGCCAGGCCGGGAATGACCATGTCCAGCACCAGGCCCGAGCCCACCACCACCAGGCCAAGCAGGAACACCCCCGCCCAGAAGACGCCCTTCTCTCCCGCGTTGAAGCGGTGCGAGGGCACCTCGGCGCCGCCGAACATGCCGCCAGCCCGCAGCAGCCAGGTGATGTCTTCCTTGCTGGGCAGGTTGTCCTTGACGAAAGTGATGATCACGATGACCAGCGACACCGCGAACAGCGGCCCGGCGAAGTTGTGCGCGTTCTTCAGGGCATAGGTCAACCAGCCGAACAGGGTGGACCCCAGCACGGGCAGCAGGAAGAACTTGCCGAAGGCCATCACGATGCCCGACACCGCCAACACCACGAAGGCGATGGCGTTCGTCCAGTGCGCGGCACGCTCCAGCGGGGTGAAGCGCTCGATCACCCGACCGGTGTCGGGTTCGTGCCCGCCCAGCGAGCCCTTGCGCCAGTAGAAGAGCCCCAGCGCCAGGGCGGCGATCAACAGTAGCGAACCGCCGTAGGGAATGATCCAGCGGTTGCGCACCTGGCGCCAGGCCTCGCCGGCGGTGGTGAAGCTGGAGCCCGGGTACTGCACGAATCTCTGCACCAGCACGCCGCCTTCGGGAATGGGCATGCTGACCGTGCCCTCCTTGTTCCCGCTTTCGCGCACATCACGCCAGAAGGGCGCGTTGTTCCCCGGCTGCGTCTTGGCGCGCTGGACATTGGTCTCGTCCGGCTTGGGCTCGGCCGGCGCCACGAAGCCGGCCGGCGGGCCCTTGGCATCGGGCGCGGCGGCGACCGCAGGGGCTGCGGCTGGCGCCGTGGATTGCGCCGCCGCCGGAGCAGCCAGGCCAAGCGCCAAGGCGCCGGCCAGGGCAGGGCCGGTCAGCAGACGTGTCAGCAGGCGGTGGAGGGAGGGCAGCTTTCGCATCGTGTCTCCTGGTTCACTGGGGCCCGCGCAAGGACGGGGCAGCGACGATCTCGTGAGGGTCTTGTGCTGAAGCCGGCGCTCAGGGCTGGCTGGCGCGCGAGTATTCGTTCTGACCCTGGGAGCGCTTGCGCAACTGCTCTTCCCAGGCCGCTGAGTCACCCCGCTTCCAGCTGGTATCGGCAAAGGCGTTGTCGGTGCCCTGGTAGGCGGCCACGTCCGGCTTGCGCTTGGTTTGCTGAGAGACCTGCGGCTTCTCACAACCCGTCAAACCCACCACCGCCGCGAGGACGATGGCAGCGCAAGCCAAGCTGGACGCGCGCGCGCTCACGACTTGGCTCCCTTGGCTGGCTGCCCGGTGGCACCACCCGCGGGCTTGCCGTAGGCCGTGCCCCAGCCCCAGACCTCGCTGCCCTTGCCACGGGTGAGCACCCGGGTGCGGAAGATGTCGGCCACCACGTCGCCGTCGCCGCCTAGCAGCGCCTTGGTCGAGCACATCTCGGCGCAGGCCGGCAGCTTGCCTTCGGCCAGGCGGTTGCGGCCGTACTTCTCGTTCTCGGCCGCGCTGCCGTTGGCCTCGGGGCCGCCAGCGCAGAAGGTGCACTTGTCCATCTTGCCGCGCAGGCCGAAGGTGCCGTTGCTGGGGAACTGCGGCGCGCCAAACGGGCAGGCGTAAGAGCAGTAGCCGCAGCCGATGCACCCGTCCTTGTCGTGCAGCACCACACCGTCGTCGGTGCGGTAGAAGCAGTCCACCGGGCACACCGCCATGCAGGGGGCGTCAGAGCAGTGCATGCACGCCACCGAGATGCTCTTCTCGCCAGGCACGCCGTCGTTGAGCGTGACCACGCGGCGGCGGTTCACGCCCCAGGGCACATCGTGCTCTGCCTTGCAGGCGGTGACGCAACCGTTGCACTCAATGCAGCGCACGGAGTCACAGATGAACTTCATTCTTGCCATGTC
>CAISJH010000056.1 GCA_903885585.1 uncultured beta proteobacterium | reverse complement strand
TTTTCTCGTCGGCCACGCCACCCACCCCGACTGGCGGATGGCGCTGGCGCTGGCCGCGGCGCAAATCGATGCGACCCGGGCCCAACGGCTGGAGACGACACCGCCGCCCACGGCTGGTCCCCCCTTGGCCGCGCTCAGCTCGCCCTCGGCGGCCGCGCCCAGCGCCTGTGCCACGCTGGGCCTGGCCTACTTCAGCGACCACTACGCCCCACACGGCCAAGCCCTGCTGGACGAGTTGCGCCAGCGCTGGCCGGGCGTGGCCTGGGTGGGCTGCCCGGCGGTGGGCATCGCTGCCAGCGGGGTGGAGTACTTCGACGAGCCGGCGCTGGCGCTGATGCTGTGCGAGCTGCCCGCCGGCAGCTTCGAGGTGTTCTCGGGCGCGCGGCCGCTTTCAGGTCAGGTTGGCGAGCTCGGCCGAAGCGACCAACAGGCTCACACCGCGCTGGTGCATGCCGATCCGGCCACACCGGACTTGGCCGAGCTGGTGGGTGAACTCAGCGAGCGCGTGGCCACGGGCTACCTCTTCGGCGGCGCGGTCTCGGCCCGTACGGGCGGCGCGCAGGTGGCCGAGGGTTGGTGGCAGGGCGGGCTGTCCGGCGTGGCCTTCGGCCCGCAGGTGGGGCTGGTTTCGCGTGTCACTCAGGGCTGCCAGCCCGTGGGCCCGGAGCGCGTGGTGACGGCCGCACAAGGGCACGTGGTCACCGAGCTGGATGGCCAGCCCGCGCTGCCCTTGCTGCTGCGCGATCTGGGCATCAACCTGGAAGACCCGCGCAAGGCCCTGCCGGTGCTGCGCGCCACGCTGGTGGGCCTGACCGATGCCGACAGCGCCTTGCTGGGCCGCGGTGGCCAGTTCGGCCCTGACGTGCGCGTGCGCCACCTCGTGGGCTTGGACCCGGGGCGCCAGGCCGTGGCCGTGGCCGGGCCCGTGGAGCCCGGCATGCGCCTGGCTTTCTGCCAGCGCAACACCGAGGCCGCGCGGCGCGACCTGGTGCGCATCTGCAGCGAGATCCGCGAGGAGCTGGAGACCGAGGCTGAAGAGGCCCTTGCCGCAGCCCCGGTGGGTGGCGTCGGTGCCGCGCGGGGGCGGGTGCCCGGCGCGCCTGCAACCCCCGCCATCCGCGGTGCCGTTTACATCAGCTGCAACGGCCGCGGCGGGCCGCACTTCGGTGCGCCTTCGGCCGAGCTGAAGATCGTGCAGCGCGCGCTGGGCGACGTGCCGCTGGTGGGCTTCTTCGCCGCGGGCGAGATCGCGCGCCGCCACCTCTACGGCTACACCGGCGTGCTCACGGTGTTCAGGGGGTGAAAGCCGGGCATTGCGTGGCCTCAAGTCAAAACCATGATGACGCTTCGCAAGCCCGGGCTTTGCCGCGCAAGGATTGAACGCCGCGCCTTGGCGGGTACAGTCCTCAGCCGTTTTCCCGTTCGTCCTTTCCTCCGGCACAGCGCCGTCACACCCCCCTGCGCACCATGAACGCCCCCTTGCCCGCCGCCGCCCTGGACCGCGCCGCCCGCCAGCGGGAGATCGTGGCCGCGCTCGCCCCCGTGGTGCCCGCCCACGCGCTGCTGTGGCAAGCCGAGGACACCGTGCCTTACGAGTGCGATGGCCTCACCGCCTACCGCCAGCAGCCGCTGGTGGTGGTGCTGCCGGAAACCGAAGGCCAGGTCGCCGCCGTGCTCAAGGCCTGCCACGCGCTGAAGGTGCCGGTGGTGGCGCGCGGCGCGGGCACGGGGCTGTCGGGCGGCGCACTGCCGCATGCTTTTGGAGTGACGCTGTCGCTGGCCAAGTTCAACAAGATCTTGAAGGTGGATGCCTACAGCCGCACCGCCACCGTGCAGTGCGGCGTGCGCAACCTCGCGATCAGTGAAGCGGCTGCGCCGCACGGCCTGTACTACGCGCCCGACCCCAGCAGCCAGATCGCCTGCACCATCGGCGGCAACGTGGCCGAGAACTCGGGCGGCGTGCACTGCCTGAAGTACGGCCTGACGCTGCACAACGTGCTGCGCGTGCGCGGTTTCACGGTGGAGGGCGAGGCGGTGGAGTTCGGCTCGCTGGCGCTGGACACGCCGGGCCTGGACCTGCTGCCCGTGGTGGTGGGCAGCGAGGGCATGCTGGCGGTGACCACCGAGGTGACCGTCAAGCTGGTGCCCAAGCCGCAACTGGCGCGCTGCAGCATGGCCAGCTTTGACGACATCCGCAAGGCGGGCGAG
>CAISJH010000055.1 GCA_903885585.1 uncultured beta proteobacterium | reverse complement strand
CGGTTGGACGGGAACCCGATCTCGTCGATGCGGCCCCACTTCTTGTTCAACAGATTGCCGAAGTTCAGGATGTCAAAGCTCAGCGAGGCGCGGTGCTTGCTGCTGAGCGCGGGCAGCTCTTGGCTCACCCTGACATCAAAGTTGTTCACCCAGGGTGCAAAGCTGTTGTTCCTGCCCACAATGCCGCCTCGGGCAGCGGTCAGCGCCGGGTTGGCGTTGACGATGTCCCAGAACCTCGTCTCCTCGGCCGCACCGCCGCGGAATTCCACCTCACCGGACCCCGGCGCGCTGGGGATGTACATCAGGTCGTTGCCGCCCACACCGTCCCCGTTGAGGTCGTTGATGTAGGTCCAGCTGTACGGCTTGCCGCGCCGGCCTTCATAAAACACCCCCACCGAGGTCTTCTTGCTGGCCCAGAGGGCCTTGGACCACGACATGCTGGCGCTGACACGGTCCTTGATCAGGTAGTTGGAGTTCTGTAGCACTTCTTCATTGGGATTGAAGATGTTGCGTCCGGTCCAATTGGAGTTGGCCACTGAAGAGGTCAGCGGGCTCACCTCGTTGGCGGCCGTGTAGGTGTAGGCCACGCTCCAGCCGAAGCCTGCCGTCGTGGGCTTGCTGATGGACAAGGTCACCGCATCGCCGCCGCCTTGTTCCGTCTCCTTGGCGAGCAGGACGTTGTTGAAATTGCGGTTGCGCAGAGTCCGGGCATCGACTGCCGTCGCACCCGTGCAGGTGCTGGCCGTGCTACCGCCCGCCGTCCAGCATGCGGGGTTGAAACCCTGGGCGTTGAAGAAGAGTTGACGACCGTCCGAGCCGGCTCGGGTGGATGCGCCCAAGTTCAGGTGCTGGTAGGTGATGCCGGTATTCGTCTTCGTGTTCAACCACTCGACGCCCGCCACCAAGCCACCCACGACGGGCAGTCGGGGCAGTTCAGCTTCGATGGCGAGGTTGGCCTTCCACACCGAGGGCTGCTCCAGGCCCGGCGAGAGGAAGTCCACGTTGGCGGCAGGTGGCGAGCCGGTCAGGCCCGGCTGAGCCGCGGGATTGGGGCTGAAGGTCAGCTGGCTGCCACCGTTGGCGGTAGCGCAGGAGCCGAAGTTGGCGCAGCTCAGAACCGCGGTGGCGATGCCGGTGTTGGAGAAGGGGTTGGACAACCAGACGTTGGCCGCCGCGCCCTGGAACAGGCCGACGCCTCCGCGGACCTGCATCCGGCGCTCGGCGCTACCCAGGTTCAAGTTGAAACCGAGCCGGGGCTGCACCAAGGTGTTGCCGTCCAGGGTGATCGAATTGTCCAGACCAAACGCCGCTGCCGCAGCAGCGTTGTAGAGCGGCTTGGTGGGCACGCTCTGCTGATCCACTCGCAGACCGAGCATGAGGTTCAGGCTCTTGTTCAGCTTCCACGTGTCCTGCAGCATGACGCCCGTGTTCGCGTAACTCCAGGTCGCCACAGCATCCCCCAGCACACGGCCCGCGCGCGGTGCCTGTACCGAGTAGGTGGAAGGCTTGCCCAGACGGAAGTTCTCGAGCACGGCGGCCTGCACCGTGGCAGCGTCTGCCGTCGCGCAGTTCACCGCGCCGAAGCTGTAGGTGCCGTTCTCGCAGCGGAAGGTGTAGTTGCCGTTGGTGTCTTGCAGGAAGGCGTTGTAGACATCGTTGTCCGAACGGTCCAGACCGAACTTCAGTTCATGCGCGCCCAGCGTCCAGGTGCCTCCGAAGTAGGCGTCCACGGTCTCGGTCTGCAGCACGTTGAAGTGGCGGCT
>CAISJH010000054.1 GCA_903885585.1 uncultured beta proteobacterium | reverse complement strand
GCCTACACGCCCGTAGAGTTGGCGCTTGGCCTCAGCCACAAACATGTTGCCGGGGCCCACCAGCATGTCCACAGGCTTGTACCAGGCCACATCCCGCTTGCCGTAGCGGCGCACCCGCAGGTTGGCCTGCTCACCGTGCCCGGCAAAGTTCTCCATGTGGCAAAGGCGCGAGCAGACCGCACCGATCGTGGCGCTGGCCTCGTCGGTCAGCACGCGCTGGTAGGTGCAGGTCTTGAGGAACTTGCCCACCCACAGGCCGCCGGTGTAGCGGGCGTTCTTGTTGGTGGGCAAGGTGTGGTTGGTGCCGATCACCTTGTCGCCAAAGCTGACGTTGGTGCGCGGACCAAGGAACAGGGCGCCGTAGTTGGTCATGCGGCGCAGGAAGACGTCAGGATCTGCCGTCATGACCTGCACATGCTCGAAGGCCAGCTCATCCGCCTTGGCCACCATCTCATCGACGGTGTCGCAGACGATCACCTCGCCGAAGTCGGCCCAGCTCTGGCGCGCGATGCCGGCGGTGGGCAACACACCCAGTTGGCGCTCGACCTCGGCCATGGTGTCACGCGCCAGCTTCTCGCTGTTGGTCAGGAGAATCGCTGGCGACGTGGGACCATGCTCTGCCTGACCGAGCAAGTCCACAGCGCACATTTCGCCGTCCACGGACTCGTCAGCAATCACCAGGGTCTCCGTCGGCCCGGCAAAGAGGTCGATGCCTACACGCCCGTAGAGTTGGCGCTTGGCCTCAGCCACAAACATGTTGCCGGGGCCCACCAGCATGTCCACAGGCTTGATGGAGCCCGTGCCAATGGCCATGGCGGCAACGGCCTGCACGCCACCGAGGACCAGGATCTCATCCGCGCCGGCGAAATGCATCGCGGCCACGATGGCGGGGTGCGGCTCACCTTGGAACGGCGGCGCGGTGGCTATCACCCGCGGCACCCCGGCCACCTTGGCGGTCAGCACGCTCATGTGGGCGGAAGCCAGCAGCGGGTACTTGCCTCCCGGGATGTAACAGCCCACGTTGTTCATCGGAATGTGCTTGTGGCCCAGCACCACACCTGGCAGGGTCTCCACCTCGACGTCCTGCAGACTGTCTCGCTGAATCTGGGCAAAGTTGCGAATCTGCGCCTGCGCGAACCGGATGTCTTCCACCTCCCGGGCCGACAGCCGGGCCACGGCGGCACGGATCTCGTCCTGACTGAGCATGAAGCGCTCAGGCTCCCATTGGTCGAACTTGCGCGAGTACTCGCGCACGGCTTCGTCGCCCCGCAGTTCGATGTCCTTGAGGATCCCTTCGACAGTGCTGCGGACCTCGGCGTCCGCCTGGGCGATGGAGGCGGCGTCTTTGCCGCGCTTGAGATAACGGATCACTTCTAGCCTCGCAGGTCTGTTGTGCTGGGACGGATAGCGGCTTGAAAGTCCATAGCCTGATGGCCAGGACATTACGAATACGTATGCAGTCTACTTTCTGGCGACAGACAGATCGGCTCGGGTTTTCCCAGGGTGCTTCGGATCATTCAAACAATTCCGCATGCTGGCCAATGGACTTGTCATCTTCGTGAGTCTTGTCTAGACTGCCGCAATGCATACGCATGCAGTCACAAATAGGAAGATACCAACTCGCGACACGGTGGGCGTGATGAGCCCGCGGAGCGTGGCGCCGGGACGGTTCTGTGACCTCGAGAGGTTGGCGCTGCTGCGTGCACCGGGCTTGGGCCCCACGGTCATCAACCGGCTGGAAGCACAGGGACTGACCTCTTTGGACGCCCTACGGGAGATGGGCGTAGACCGCGTCATCGATCTGGTCTGCAATGCAGTCGGTTCCCCGGCGTGGAAGAACCGTCACGCAGCCCTGGCAAGGGCCCTGAGCTCCTCGATACTTGACCACCAACCAGCCCCTGCGCACCCGCCTTCGCCGCCTTCGCGCATCCCCAAAACTGACTGATGGCCGTCTCCGTCTTCGACCTCTTCAAGATCGGTATCGGGCCGAGCAGTTCTCACACAGTGGGGCCCATGCGCGCGGCGCGGATATTCGTCACGCGCTTGGCTGCCGAGCGCCTGCTTACCCAGGTGGCCAGGGTCAAGGCCGAACTGTTCGGCTCGCTGGGAGCCACGGGCAAGGGCCACGGCAGCGACAAGGCGGTCCTGCTGGGCCTTTCGGGTCATGAGCCCGATACGGTGGATGTCGAAGCCGTGCCGGCCATGCTGGAGGCCATCCGCGGACCAGGACGCATCGCGCTAGGGGGCGGCCCGACCGTCACCTTCGACGAGAGGTCGGACCTGGTCTTCCACCGCCGACAGAGCCTGCCCTTTCACGCCAACGGCATGCGCTTCACCGCCTTCGGCGCCGGCGGCTCTGAGCTGCTGACCAAGGTGTACTACTCGGTGGGCGGCGGCTTTGTCGTCAGCGACGAGGTGGCCGCAGACGGCTCCCGCCAGAAATCCGTGGCGCCGGACGCCACCGTGCTGCCGCTGCCGTTTCGCAGTGGCGCCGAGTTGCTGGAGCTGACCCGTGCGCATCGCTGTTCAATTGCCGAGGTGATGCGCCGCAACGAGCGCCACTGGCGCGGCGACGCCGAGATTGATGCCGGTCTGATGCGCATCTGGCAGGTCATGCAGGACTGCGTGGCCCGCGGCTGCCGCACCGAAGGCGTACTGCCCGGCGGCTTCAAGGTGCGCCGGCGCGCGGCCGCGCTGTACCGCGACCTCACCTCGCACCCCGAAGCCGCGCTGAAAGACCCCCTGCAGGTCATCGATTGGGTCAACCTCTACGCCCTGGCCGTCAACGAGGAGAACGCCGCCGGCGGCCGCGTGGTGACGGCACCCACCAATGGCGCAGCCGGCATCGTGCCGGCCGTGCTGCACTACTACGCGCGCTTCGTACCTGGCGCCAATGACCGTGGCATCGTCGACTTCCTGCTCACCGCCGCGGCCATCGGCATCCTCTACAAGGAGAACGCCAGCATCAGTGGCGCCGAAGTGGGCTGCCAGGGCGAGGTGGGCGTGGCCTGCTCGATGGCCGCGGCGGCCCTGTGCGCCGTGATGGGCGGCACGCCCGAGCAGGTGGAGAACGCCGCCGAGATAGGCATGGAGCATCATCTCGGACTGACCTGCGATCCGGTGGGCGGCCTGGTGCAGATCCCCTGCATCGAACGCAACGCGATCGCCGCCGTGAAAGCGCTAAACGCGTCGCGCATGGCACTGCGCGGCGACGGCACCCACCATGTCAGTCTCGACAAGGTGATCAAGACCATGCGCGAGACCGGGGCTGACATGCTCACCAAATACAAGGAGACGGCCCGCGGCGGGCTTGCGGTGAACATCGTGGAGTGCTGAACCCATGTTGGAAATCGCAGCGATGGGCTCAGCAGCGCAAGGTGTCCTTAGCTTGCTCCTCATAGGTTGGCAGCGATAACTGTCCGCAGTGCTGACAGACCTTCGCCACAGTCAGGTGCAGTGAATGCGTAAGGTTGTGCGGAGATCCGCTCGGGTTCCCTGATCAGGTCTCTTGCATTCTTGAACTACCTTGCTGTTGCTACGGATGCCACCATTGCTACTGCTGATGTTGAAGCCCTTGGTCGCCAGGACATCGCCGCACTGTAGATAGCAACAGTAGCCGCAATAGCGAGTAGCAGGTGAGCCGTTCAAGCAGGTTCCTCAGGAGCGCCTCACTCCCCCCACACGGCTCCCTACCAAGACCGGATTGACCACAACGAACCTCCGCTTGCCTTCTTCCTCCATCCTGGCTCTGCCTCGCTCGGTGAGCGTGGCCAGGGCCAGCCTGAGGGACTTGGCGTCGCGTGTAGCTGACGGTCCGTACTGATAGACCCGCTGAGTCGGTATGCGGAAGCTGCCCGTGCGCACCGCTTCGGCCAGCAGCCACTCGTCGAGCCGAATGGCACTGATCATGCTCGGCGGCGTATCCAGATCCGTGAGGAGCCTGCGCGCCTCGTCCAGGTGCCAACCGATGAGATGGTCCGCTCGCTCCACCACGTCAGCGTTGATGGTGCCTGCCGGCCCATAGGTCAGGATGTGGAACAGCGCTGCCAGGCGCGCGATGTTCTCTGCCGCCTTGGCGGCGACATCTCGAATGCCTTGGTATGCGCCGTTGGCGCCCAACTGGTGCTCGATGCGATCGTGCGCCTGTACCCACTTAGACATGGCCGTCGCTGACAAGTCCAGCACCAGAGGGTTCAAACCACCTCCTGAACCTTTGACCAAAGGGGTGGCTAGCAAGGTCCTGATCCGAGTGTTGAAGTGGTCCAGGGCCGGCATGCAGACGGGGGCGGGCCGGTAGGCCCTGCCGCCCTGGGTGCTGACTGGCCAGGAGATAAGAAAGCGGGCGATGAATCCGCTGCCACGCGGCAGCGTCCCACCGCGCTCCAAGAAGCCCCGCAGTGCTTCAGGCTGCAGCATCAGACCCATGGTCAGGCGCCGGTCGCGCAGCAAGAAGGAGGGTTTGCTGCGTCGGTCGATGGCGATCTCACCACCGTCCCACAGCACGTTGAGCAGGGCCAGATTGCGCAGAATGACTTCTGGACCCATGCCGTGTGCGCCTACGACAGCGCCGGCTTCGGCCGACAGCACACCCGCGCTGGGCCATCCGGTGGCCAGGCTGTGGGCCAGCGCCTCAGGCGTGGCGTCTGCGTACAGAAGGCGTGGCAGGCACGGCGCCACGGGGGGCTCGAGGACAAGTTTTTCGAGTGAAGATTCTTCGTCTGCCGTGTCCTGCCCGCGTTTGCGGCGTTGCTTGATGGCGTCCAGAACGCCAGCTTTGCGGGCCTCGTAGCTGGCGACTGCTGCCTCGTGTACTCCCACATCCGGGGTGATCGCCGCCATCCGGTCTCGCTCCCACTCTCGCAGCGCTGTTCCGAAGAGTCGGTCACACGTGCTCTTGCGCTCGCCCGAGTCGGCCACCGCCAGCAGGTAAAGAGACACAGGCCCCACCAACTGTCGGTCACGCCGCACATTCGCCAAGCCTTGTGCGGCGAGGGACAGGGCTGAGAGTGCCGAGCAGGCCACCAGTGCCATGGGTGCCTGCACGAAGGCCTGGACTTCAGCCACCGCCTCGCGCAGCAGCGAGGGCAGGGCGTCTACAGGGTAGGGCAGGGCCGGCAGGTCCTCGTGCAGAGGTTCTGGCTCGGGCCAGTCGTTTGATGGGTCTCTCATAACTGCACCAGCGGCGCTGTTCGAACTGACCAAAGCAGAAGCGGAAACTGCAGCGGCAACGGTATCGCGAACGGCATTCAGCCCCGCCACCCTCTGCATGTCATTGAAGTCGGTGGCGTCGGCAGGTCGGTCCGAGGTGGCTTCTCCGAAGAGAGGAACGGCCAACCCCGCTCCCACGGCCGCGGCCGCCAGGCGCGCCAGGGTCAAGCCTGGATTGCCAACGGTGGCGTGGTCATCGTCGGCGCAGATGACGAGGCGGGCTTCGGGATGCTGCCGTCGAAGAGTCCCCGCCACGGCTTGCAAGTTCCCCGCATGAAATGCGATGGCCACCGGCCAGCCCGTGGCGGCGTGGATGCTGGCGGCAGTGGCAAAGCCTTCTGCCACGCACACCACATCCTGAGCTGGGCCCCCCACCCACCCGAACATGCCTTGCACCTGCCCCCCCTTGAGGAAGCGCTTCGCGCCGGTGGCCGAAATGAACTGCAGGCTCTGCAGTACCCCGTCATCACTGCGGACGGGCACCACCAGCACCCCCAGGTGTTGGCGCACGCCATAGGCCAGCACGCCCTTGGCCACCAGGTAGGGGTGGTTGTCAGGGTCGCTGTGTGCGCTGTTCCAGATCCGTTCAGCTACCAACCTGGCAGCTTCATGTCGCTGAGCGGTTTCAGCCAGCGCGCGCTCCCGTCCTGCCTGAACTCTTGCGAGCCACTGGCTTCGCTGGGCGGGATCCAAAGGCGAAGTCTGGTCCAGACGCCAGGGCTCCCATCCCTTGCCGTCTTGCCAGTTGATGAAGCCACCCGCAGGGGTGCCATCCAGGTGCAGCACATAGGCGGCGTCGTGTCGTCCATGACGCCCGGCAGCGTCGCAGCGGTGCAGCAAGCCGTCGGCGTTCAAGGTCTCGGGCGGCACGATGTGCCGGTTCACAAGCGCCCGCCGAAAACTCGACAAGCTGTTCCCCACAGCAGGCTCGTGCAGGCGGAGGGCGACCGGATGTGTGGCGAAGGCGACTGCAGACATGCGCACTCAGGCAGCAGGGCCGTGGCTGCGGACGGTGTTTTGAACACGGGCTTCTATCCACGTGTTGACGTCGGACTCCAGCCAGCCCACGGCTCTCGGGCCCAGCGACACGGGCCTGGGGAAGTGCCCGTCCTGGATGTACTGGTAAAGGGTGCTGCGCGACAGGCCTGTGCGCTGCTGCACTTGGGGGCGGCGCAAGATCAGGGGGTGGCCGGTGGTATTCATGTGGACGGGCTCCTTGTTGCGGTGGCTCGATGACGTGGTTCACTTGCAGGTCCTGATGCGTCCTGAGGTAATTGAGTTCCGTGCCGTTGTGGCAGCGCGACAGCCCCCTGGCGCATCGACGCACCAAGTCTGTAGCCCTTGTGGGTACTCTTCGGCCGAATTGAGACTTTTCGGATGCACTGATTCGTTCGGTCGGAATGGCACTCGCTAGACCCCCGGCCGAAAAAATCTCCCTCGTAAAGCGAGCCTCGGGCGCACAATTCGAGGATGTTTGGCGCAGGGCGAATCAGTACAAACAAAAATACTGATTCGGCCATGTGTTGCCGAAATGCCGCACTTCGCGCCGCCTGGGCGCGAGGTTTGGCCACCAGTTCCCACGCTGGCCGAGACGGCCCGATTGATGCTCGTTACCGCATCGTCCTTGCCCTATCCATGGGCGTCCGTAACCGGCGCATCTCCTGAAAGCCGGCGGCCACCAGGCCGGAGGTGTTGGTCTTGCCCATCCGCGGAGTCCTCCTCCGCCATCCTCCAAGCGCGACTCAGGTTGCCACCACGCCGCCGTACCACCACGCATGGCTGCTGCGTTCACCGCATCGTCACTACTGGGCGCTAGCCTGTAGTGACGATGCGAAATCTGCCCCGTCTGACAAGGACTTAAGGGGCACTGTCGCAAGTGACGGACCCGCGTGACGGGCTCACCGGCCCGGCTGGTGAGCCTGATCCGGGTAGGCCCAGAGCACCGTCAAGACTGCCCGCACGCAGTGGGTGGAGTCGATCTCTACGCCAGAAAACCTGGAGTACCTGCCGGCCCTGGGTGAAGGGTCGAACTGGTGGAAACGGGCAACAGCACGATCACCACCAGGGCCAACGCCGTGCCGGGCAGGCCACCCTCGGAATTCTTCGGCACCAAACGGGCGTGGTGTCCCCGTGTCCCTCGCAGTTCCTGCACCGCCAAGGCGTTCAGGACGGACAGAAACACTGACCAGACCAGAACACACCAGCGACAACGAGCCCAACCGACCTGCTCCAGGGGCAACCGATCTACCCAACCAAGGAGGGCGTAAAGAGCCTGCTTCTTGCCAGACCTACAGAATTCGCGCGACAACCGTTACGGCCGATGTAACGCCGCGATGTCGCCCAAGGGCGTCATGGTCCACTCCTGGGTGCGCCGTGTCGTGCCTGCGCACGCCCGCGCTGATCGCTTTAGCGACGGACCCGGTTCTGCTGTCTGTCAACGTGGCCCCTAGCCGTTCGCAGGCTCGGTCTGCGACATCCTCTGCTCGTCCAGCCAATCCGCCCACCGCTGCATCATTCGCTTTCGCTCCTGCAGGTGGGCGGTTCGGTTGTAGGCGCGACCGTTAGGGTCGCGAACAGCATGGGCGAGTTGGTGTTCGATGAAGTCCGGTCGGAAGCCCAAGACTTCGTCGAGGATGGTCCTGGCCATGGCGCGAAAGCCGTGGCCGCTCATTTCATCCTTGCCGACGCCCATCCGGCGCAGCGCTGCCAGTATGGCGTTGTCCGACATTGGACGGCTTGCAGACCTGGCGCTCGGGAAAACGTAAGGGCTACGGCCGGTCAGGCTATGAAGTTCCCGAAGGATCTCAACCGCCTGCCTGGAAAGAGGGACCACGTGTCCGGTATCGGTCTTGGTGACCGTGTATCGCCACTCGGCGCGATCCAAGTCCAAGTCGCTCCACTTGGCTTTGCGCAATTCCCCTGGCCGGACGAAGACCAGTGGCGCCAAGCGAAGGGCACATCGAACGGTGAGCGATCCCTGGTAGTCATGGATGCTTCTGAGCAGTGGTCCAACGAGATTGGCATCGGTCACCGCTGCGAAGTGGGTGGCCTTGACGGGGGGCAATGCGCCACGTAGATCGGGCGACGGGTCCCGGTCACATCGGCCGGTTGCCACCCCGTAGCGGAAGACCTGCCCACAGTTTCCGAGCGCGCGGTGGGCTGTTTCGATGGCACCCCGTGCCTCAATCCTTCTCAAGACGCCCAGCAATTCTGCCGGCTTGACTTCAGCGATGGGGCGGCTGCCGATCCAAGGGAAGACGTCCCGCTCCAGCCGGGCCATGATTCGCTCCGCATGCTGGGCGTTCCACATCGTCTGCTGGCGACCGAACCACTCTCTTGCGACGACTTCAAAGCTGTTGCTGCTGTGTTCGACCCCGGCTGCCTTGGCGGCCTTGCGGTGGCCGCTCGGGTCGATGCCGTCCGCCAATTGCTGCCGCGCCTGTTGACGCCGCTCGCGCGCCTTGGCGAGAGAGACCTCGGGGTACACGCCCAGCGACAGACGCTTCTCCTTGCCCCCAAATCGGTACTTCAACCTCCAGTACTTGCCCCCATGGGGCTGCACTTCAAGGTACAGGCCGGCAGCGTCGGCCAGTTTGTAGGGTCGCGAAGTTGGCTCGCCCTTGGGAGTGAAGCCAGGCTTGGCGGATCTCGCAGCAGTGTCGGTGAGGGGCATGGGATGGGGGCAACTACTCTGGTCGTTGCTAAGTTGCCCCTAATGTTGCCCCCACGCTGATCCGGATGTCAACGGACTCCAAAAGATCGGTTTGGAAAAAAGACGTTAAAAAACCCGCACTTAGGCGGGTTTTCTTGGGTTTGCCAGGACGTCCGTGGACGTCTCTGGACCTTGTAATGGTGGAGCCGGCGGGAATCGAACCCGCGTCCGCAAGCCTTTGCCGGCCAGTTCTACATGCGTAGCCGTCTGATTTGGATCTCACCCCTTGCGCCGCGCAGCGGCACGCTGCGCAAGGTGCCAGTCACTTGATCTTGTCGACCACCGAGTGACCCGATGGCCGACCAGCCGATGTGAATGACCTCTCAGCTCTCAGACCTTGCGGTCTTCAAACCCGGCCCATCGGCCTGCCGTTGAGAGGCTCACCGGTGTTAAGCGGCGAGGGCGAAACGTTCGTCGTTCGCAGTTACTTTGTTTCCAGTGGATTTACGAGCGAACTGGTGCTCGGCATGCCCTGATCCGACGCCGTACCCACGTCGAAGCCAGGTCGGCCCCAAGTCAAGCATCTTAGGGCAAGTTCAGCCACTGCAAGAGGCTGTGCGGCTGATCGAGCAGAGAATCCGCACCCCACTCCTGGATGGCCTCGCCCTGACCAAGGTAACCCCAGCCGGCTGCCAAGGTGACCATGCCTGCGGCACGGCCTGCCTGGATGTCACGCAGGTCGTCGCCTACATAAGCGCAAGTGGCGGGGTCGGTCTGCAGACGGCGGCAGGCCTCGAGCAGGGGCTCTGGATGGGGCTTGGCGTAGGGGGTGGAATCGCCGCCGATCAGCACCCCGGCGCGCGCGTGCAGGCCCAGCCCCTCGGTCACCGCCAGGGCCAGGTGGTGCGCCTTGTTGGTGACGATGCCCCATCCCAGGCCGTGCTGTTCCAGCCGGTCAAGCACCGGCCACACGCCCGCGAAGACCGTGGTGCTGTGCAGCAACCGCTGGGCGTAGAGGGCCAAGAAACGCGCCTTCAGCTCTTCGTAGCCCGCATCGCCTGGCTTCACGCCAAAGGCCAAACCCACCATGCCACGCGCTCCTGCGCCCACCATCGGGCGCAGATGTTCGTAGGGCAGGGCAGGGTGTCCGTGCTCTTGGAGAAGCTCGTTGGCGGCACCCGCCAGATCAGGCGCACTGTCCACGAGGGTGCCGTCCAGATCGAACAGCACCGTCTGCACCGAGTGCTTCATGCGGGGCGCCTGCAGGCAAAGAGGTAGTTCACGCTGGTGTCCCCTGACAGGCGGTATCGCCGCGTCAGCGGGTTGTATTCCATGCCCTTGCTGCCCTCCAGCGTGAGCCCGCTCTCGCGTGTCCATCGGGCCAATTCGCTGGGGCGGATGAAGCGCGCGTACTCATGCGTGCCTTTGGGCAGCAGGCGCAGCACGTACTCGGCGCCGATGATGGCAAACAGGAACGATTTGGGGTTGCGATTCAGGGTGGAGAAGAACACCCAACCACCCGGACGCACCAGCGTGGCACAGGCGCGTACCACCGAGGACGGGTCGGGCACATGCTCCAGCATCTCCATGCAGGTGACCACGTCAAAATGGCCCGGAGCTTCGGCGGCCAGGGCCTCGGCCGCGATCTCGCGGTACTCGATGTTTTCCACGCCCGATTCCATCGCGTGCAGGCGCGCCACTCCCAGCGGGCGTGTGGCCAGATCAACGCCGGTCACGTGGCTGGCGCGACGCGCCATGGCCTCGGCCAGGATGCCGCCGCCACAACCCACGTCCAGCGCCCGCTGACCCTTCAGGTGCGCGAGGGAGTCGATCCACTCCAGGCGCAGCGGATTGATTTGGTGCAAGGGGCGGAACTCACTGTCCGGATCCCACCAGCGGTGGGCCAATTCACTGAACTTGGCCAGTTCTTGAGGGTCGACGTTGGTCATACCGCAGATTGTGCGTGTGAAAAGCAAAAACCCCGCCGAAGCGGGGTTCTGACACCGGGGGCCATAGGCCCCTGGGGTGACTCGAGCTTACTTGCGGGTACGGGTACCCACGACCTCGACTTCCACGCGACGGTTCTTCGCGCGGCCTTCGGCGGTCTTGTTGTCGGCCACAGGCGACTTCTCGCCCTTGCCTTCGGTGTAGACGCGGTTCTTCTCGATGCCGGCCTTGACCAGGAAGTCCTTCACCGCTTCAGCGCGGGCGATGGACAGCTTCTGGTTGGCAGCGTCGCCACCCACGGCGTCGGTGTGACCCACGGCGATGATGACCTCGAGGTTGACGCTCTTGGTCTTGGAGACCAGGTCGGTCAGCTTGGCTTGGGCTTCGGGCTTGAGGACCGACTTGCCGAAGTCAAAGAAGGCGTCAGCAGCAAACGTCACCTTCTCAGCCGCAGGCTTGGGAGGCGGTGCGGGCGGACGAGGAGCTGGTGCGGGGGGGCGTGCCGGTGCCGGAGGCGGGGGCGGTGGGGCAACGCGAGGTGCCGGTGCGGGCGCCGGGGGCGGGGGCGCCACGCGGGGAGCCGGTGCCGGTGCCGGCGGCTTCAGAGCGCCGTCGCAGGCCTTGTCGGCCGTGGCAGGCGTCCAGACGCTGTTGCGCCAGCACAACTCGTTGGTGCCGTTCTTCCAGACGGTACCGTCCGAAGCGCGCCAGTTGTCGTTGCTCGCGGCCTGTGCAAAAGCGGCCATGGGCACGGCAAGCGCAGCCGACGCGAAGAGCACGGCCACCTTGTTCAGTTTCTTCATGTTTCTCCTCTCGAGGAATGCCGCAGTTGCCTGCGAAACGTTCAAATCGGAAGCCCATTGTGCTGGGCATAACCCAACAGCACGGCGGGTGTTTACCCCGACCAATTCATTGTGCCATAGGGGGTCTGCACAAAAACCCGATTCCACCTCTGGTGTGCGCACCACTCGAGGGCCTGTTGCGCTCTTGCTACACACCCTCGCCGCATAGAATTGATGTGGCTTTGCCGCAACCCGGTCGTGATTGCTTCGCCGGGCTTGTCCACCCCCAGACCGTCTACCGCAGCCGTCCAGGCTGGCCCGCATGACCCAGTTCGCCAAGGAAACGTTGCCCATCAGCCTCGAAGAGGAGATGCGGCGGTCCTACCTCGACTACGCCATGAGCGTGATCGTCGGGCGTGCGCTGCCCGATGCACGCGACGGCCTGAAGCCCGTTCACCGGCGCGTGCTGTTCGCCATGCACGAGCTGAACAACGACTGGAACCGGCCCTACAAGAAGTCAGCCCGTATCGTGGGCGATGTCATCGGTAAGTACCACCCGCACGGCGACACCGCGGTGTACGACACCATCGTGCGCATGGCGCAGGATTTCTCGTTGCGCCACATGCTGGTGGACGGGCAGGGCAATTTCGGCTCGGTCGACGGCGACAACGCCGCGGCCATGCGCTACACCGAGATCCGCCTGTCCAAGATCGCGCACGAAATGCTGGCCGACCTGGACAAGGAGACGGTGGACTTCGGGCCCAACTACGACGGTTCGGAGAAGGAGCCGCTGGTGCTGCCCACCCGGCTGCCCAACCTGCTGGTCAACGGCTCGGCGGGCATTGCCGTGGGCATGGCCACCAACATCCCGCCGCACAACCTGAACGAGGTGGTGGATGCCTGCCTCCATCTGCTGACGTCGCCTGAGGCCACCATCGAAGAGTTGATGGAGATCATCCCGGCGCCTGACTTCCCCACGGCCGGCATCATCTATGGCCTGAACGGCGTGCGCGAGGGCTACCGCACGGGCCGGGGCAAGGTGGTGATGCGCGCCCGCTGCCACTTCGAG
>CAISJH010000053.1 GCA_903885585.1 uncultured beta proteobacterium | reverse complement strand
GTGCAGAAGAACCTGCTGCGGGAGCAGCACAAGGGCTTGTTCGGCGCCTGAACACGAGTTGAGCGCCGGGCACCGCTGCCAGGTGCCCGGCCGGCGCTGCGGGAACCTCAGGCCCGCAGGCCCAGCAGATGCGCTGCCCAGCCCGCCAGCGCGCAGGCCAGCAACACCTTCACGGTACCCACCTTGAATCGCATCAAGGCCAGCGCCGCGGCAGTGGCCAGGGCTAGGGCCGCCACATCCAGCCGCCCGCTCAGCCCGGCAGGCCAGAAGGTATGGGTGGCGAAGAACAGGGCCAGGCTGGCGATGACGCCCACCACCGCCGCGGTGACCGCCGTCAGCGGCGCGGTGAAGCCCAGCCGGCCGCGGGTGGCTTCCACCAGCGGACCACCCGCCAGAATGAACAGGAACGAGGGCAGGAAGGTGAAGAAGGTGGCCACGCAGGCCCCCAGCACCCCGGCGGCCAACAGAGCGTCGGGCCCCAGCACCA
Source organism: uncultured beta proteobacterium (assembly GCA_903885585.1). Classification (GTDB taxonomy): domain Bacteria; phylum Pseudomonadota; class Gammaproteobacteria; order Burkholderiales; family Burkholderiaceae_C; genus Rubrivivax. The sequence goes on along the minus strand of CAISJH010000053.1, from coordinate 3,840 downwards.
CCTTCTGCCAGCCTCCGAGAAAGCCCACGAAGGCCACCACCATGATGAGCGGCCCAGGTGTGGTCTCGCCCAGCGCCAGGCCATCGATCATCTGCGGCGCCGTCAACCAGCCCTGCTGCTCGACCGCCCCCTGCACCACATAGGGCAGCACGGCGTAGGCACCGCCAAAGGTGACCAGCGCCGCCTGGGTGAAGAAGGTGGCCATGCGGGTGAAGACGCCGTCCCAGCCCCACACCAGGGCCACAACCACCATGCCCAGGCCCCACAGCGTGAGGGCCGCAACCACCACCAAGGCCAGCCGCCGGGGCGAAAAGCGGGCGTGTGGTGGTGCAGGAGTGTGGTCGTCCAGCCACGGAGCCTGGAGACCGGGTGCGTGAGGGCCGGGAGCAGAGGGTTCGGGCTGATGCGGTGGCGCACCCCCGCCATGCGGCGCCGGTGCGGGGGCCGGCCGCGGTGAGAAGGCATCAGGCCTCCAACGCGCGCCCAGGAAACCCGCCGCCAGTGCCGCGCACACGACGGCAGGAAAGGGCAGATCTCCCAACGCGAGGGCCGCAAAGGCCGCTACCGCCAAGGACCCCAGCCAAGGGTTGTGCAGGGTGCGCGTGCCCATGCGCCAAGTGGCCTGGATCACCAGCGCCGTCACCGCCGGCTTGAGCCCCCAGAACACGGCCGCCACCGGGCCGATCTGACCGAAGCGCAGGTACACCCATGACAGCGCCACCAGGATGCACAACGAGGGCAGCACGAAGAAGGCACCGGCGGCGATGCCACCCCAGGTGCGGTGCATCAACCAGCCCAGGTAGGTGGCCAGCTGCTGCGCCTCGGGGCCGGGCAGCAGCATGCAGTAGTTCAAGGCATGCAGGAAGCGCCGCTCGCTGATCCAACGCCGGCGCGTGACCAGCTCCTCGTGCATCAACGCGATCTGCCCCGCCGGGCCGCCAAAGCTGATGAAGCCCAGGCGCCCCCAAAACCGTAACGCCTGCGCGAAGGTGGGGGCCGGGACGTGGCCAGCCCGGGGCTCCTCGCTGGCGGCCAGGGCGGGTGCGTCGTCAGGTGCGGCCATGTCTTTCATGTTGCCATGGTGAACCAGGCTCCCCCGAGCTCGGGTGCTGCGAGCAGCGCGGGGCTGTGGGGGCAGCGCGTGTGCGTCGTGTCTCCCAGGTGCTCAATACCGCAGCCGGGCGTAGCGGCTTTGCTGTGCGGCAGCCAACGCCTGGCCCAGGGTGTGGATGCCCTGGTCAGCCAACAGGGGCAGCAGCCTGAGAAAGAGCTCGGCCGTGACCAGGGCGTCGCCCATGGCCGTGTGCCGGCCGACGACCGGCACGCCGAGACGCTGCGCGATGGCCTCCAGCCGGTGGGAGTCCTGGTGTGGGTGCAGCACGGCCGACAGCAGCAGCGTGTCCAGCACGGGCTGGTCAAAGCGCAGCCCGGTGAGCGCCTGCTTCTCCTGCAGAAAGCGCATGTCGAAGGCCGCGTTGTGCGCCACCAGCACAGTGTCCTGCGCAAACCGGTGAAACACCGGGAGCACCTGCTCGATGGTGGGCTGCCCCTGCAACTGCGCTGACGTGAGCCCATGAAACGGCACCGAGGTGGCCGGCACCGGGCGGCGCGGGTCGATCAGCTGCTCGAAACATTCCCCCCGCAGCAGCCTGCCGTTGACCAGCCGCACGGCGCCAATCTGGATGATCTCGTCGCCGGCGCCCGGGTTCAGCCCCGTGGTCTCGGTGTCGAAGACGGTGAACGTCAAGGCTGACAGCGGTCGGTCCCCCAGGGCCTGTCCGGTGTCGCGGTGAGCGAACAGGTCGAAGTCGTAGAACACGGGGCGGCTGTCAAGGCGAGACGCAGCGTCGGCCGCGCCCTCCACCCCGGCCACCACGGCCGCTCTGCGGCCGAGATCGGGCTCGGGCTCTGAGGCTGCCTCGGCGCCCGGCACGTGGCCTGACAGGCCGTCAGGACGGGGGGTCACGTTCTCCAGCAGGAGCACAAACCCGTTCATGGGCTCATCGCCCGCCGCGGAGTCCGCAGAGGGCTGCGCGCCGCCGGCGTCCGGCAGGCCTGGCGGGCTGTGCTCGACGGCGCGCACGGGCGCCATCTGCACCCGCACCACGTGGCCGCCAGGCGCCGGACTGGTGAACTCGACCGTGGGATGCTCGGCTCCGCGCCGCAGCCGGGCTTGCAACTGGGCCAGCCCTTGGACCAGAGGCTCGCGCTCGAGCACGGTGTAGATGGAGCGGCCCAGCCCGATGATCTCGGCCCCACCCAGGTCAGGCAGAGCCGAGCCCAACACCCGAAACTGCAGGCGGGCGCGGCGGTTGTAGAGCAGGATGCGACCGTCCAGGTTGCACACCACCACACTCTGCGACAGCTCGCTCATCAGCGCCGCCAGGCGGTTGCGCTCCTGCTCGATGCGGCGGCTGGCTTGAGCCACCTCCAGTGCCATGTCAGCCCGCAGGTGCTCGCGCTGGGCCACCAGCGTCTGCACGCTGTGCGCCAGGTGAAGCAGCACTTCGGGCCAGGCAGGGTGCGGCTGCACCTGGGGGCCCGAGGCGCCCAGCACCATGCGGGCCTGCTCGGCCAGCTGTGCCGGCGCCGCCACGTAGAGGCGGTGCAGCAAACCGCCCCCCGCGGCAGCGCAGGCCACCAGCGCCAGCCCGGGCAGCAGCAGCAGGGGCCAGCGTTCTTCGATCATCTGCCGCCAGGACTCTTGCTCCGGCTGCGACATGGCGGCAGTGAACAGGCTGCCACTCACCAGCACGAAGGCCCCCAGACCTGCAGCACACAAGGCCGCCGCGGCCAGCCGCCAGCGCAGGGCAGAGCGGCCAGGGCGCAGGGGCGGTGTCGGCACAGGCGCAGGCATCACCAATTCTGCTGCAGCAGCTCACCAAAGCGGAACGGCCCAGGCAATGCTGGGCCGCTCGAAGCATGAACGCCTGCCGGTCGGCACGGGCCCTCAAGGGCCGGTGTGCCGCCAGGGCGGTGCAGTGACCGTCAGATCACTTGGAAGCAGCCAAGGCCGGCGCGGCAGCGCTGGCGGCGGAGGCAGCGGGCGCCGCCGGCGCCGAACCATGGCCCGCATCAGAGGCGGCCGCTGGCGGGTGGGCGTCAATGCCGTGCTTTTCGCCGCTCATGTCAATGTCGCCCCCCTTGGAGAGGATGAACAGGGCCAGGCCCGCGAAGATGATGAAACCGAGTGCCAGCTTCCACATGATGTTGTTGCTCCAGTCTTCAGGAAGTGATCAGTCGCCGGCGAAGATGTCGCGGTCCTTGGTCTCGCGCACGAAGATCATGCCGATGACGAAGGTGACGGCAGCGATCGTGATGGGGTACCACAGGCCGTGATAGATGTTGCCGTTCTGCGCCACCATCGCGAAGGCGATCGTGGGCATCAGGCCACCGAACCAGCCGTTGCCGATGTGGTACGGCAGGCTCATCGAGGTGTAGCGGATGCGGGTGGGGAACAGTTCCACCAGCATGGCCGCGATCGGGCCGTAGACCATGGTCACGTAGAGCACCAGGATCGAGAGGATGGCCACCACCTTCCACCAGGCGGCTGAGCCGAAGGGGATCGGGTCGGCCTTGGGCGGGTAACCGGCGGCCTTCATGGCCTCGGCCACTTCCTTTTTGAAGGCTGCGATGGCCTTGCCGCTGGCGTCGTCGAACTTGTGGCCACCGGCCGTCAGCACGCCCGTGGGCACGTTGATGGATTTGTCGCCGATCTGCACCACGGCCTGCTGGCCGGCCTTCTCCACCGTCTCGTAGCTGGCCGAAGCCTGCGCCAGGGAGCGCTTGGCGATGTCGCAGGAGCTGGTGAAGTCCACGTCACGCGCAATCGGGCTGCCC
>CAISJH010000052.1 GCA_903885585.1 uncultured beta proteobacterium | reverse complement strand
TGGCCACGCCCAGGTTCTGCTCGATCAGCAGCACGGCGATCGAGCCCTCGTGTGACAGATCGCGCAGCGCCTGCGCCACCTGTTCCACGATCACCGGCGCCAGGCCCTCGGTGGGCTCGTCCATGACCAGCAGCCGCGGCTCCAGCAGCAAGGCCCTTCCGATGGCCAGCATCTGCTGCTCGCCACCCGAGAGCTGCGAGCCCCCGTTGCCCTTGCGCTCGGCCAGGCGCGGGAACATCGCGTACACGCGCTCCACCTCGCGCCGATGGCGGGCCACCAGGCGCAAGGTCTCTTCCACCGACAGCGAGGGCCACACGCGCCGCCCCTGCGGCACGTAGGCGATGCCGCGGCGGGTGATCTCGTGTGGGCTGCGCCCCAGGATCTCCTCGCCCGCCAGCTTCACGCTGCCGCGAGCCGGCACCAGGCCGGTGATGGCGTTGCACAGCGTGGTCTTGCCCATGCCATTGCGGCCCACGATGCCCAGCACACCCTCGTCCAGGCTGAGGCTCACACCCTGCAGCGCATGCGCGCGGCCGTAGTAGACGTCCAGGCCCTCCACCTGCAGCAGGGGGACGCGTCGGGCCTGAGGTCGGTCCTGACGGTCCTGGCGGCCTGGGCGTGAAGGCGGGTCGTCCGCGTCCCGGCGGTCCCGGGCATCATTGCGGTCACGGCGGAACCAGGCCATCAGTGCCGCCCTCCCATGTACAGGGCCTGCACCTGCGGGTCAGACTCGATCTCCGCCGGGGTGCCGTGACGCAGCACGCGCCCGTTGTGCATGACCGTCACCCGCTGCGAGACGCGCAGCGCGATGTCCAGGTCGTGCTCGATGATCACGAAACTCATGTGCGCCGGCAGCGAGCCCAGCAGCAGCACCAGTTCCCGGCGCTCGGCCGGCGACAGGCCGGCGGCAGGCTCGTCGAACAGGATCAGGCGCGGCGCACCGGCCAGCGCCATGCCGATCTCGAGCTGCCGCTGCTGGCCGTGGGCGAGGTTGGCCACCGGCTCGTCGGCGATGTGCGACAGGCGTACGCGGTCCAGCAGGTCTTCGGTGGCCAGGCGCGAGGGGTGGCCCGCACCGGGACGCCACATGCCGAAGCGTCCGCTGGCCACGCCGCGCACGGCCAGGAACAGGTTGTCCCGCACCGACAGGTCACGGAACAGCAGCGAGGACTGGTAGGTGCGCCGCAGACCCTTGCGGATGCGCTCGTGCGGCGGCAGCGCGGTGATGTCCTCGCCAAAGAATTCGATCCGCCCGGAAGTGGGCGGGAAGTCCCCGGTGATGGCGTTGAACAAGGTGGTCTTGCCCGCGCCATTGGAACCAAGGACGGCGTACTTCTGACCGGCTGCGACCGCGAACGACACGTCGTCCACGGCGCGCAGCGCCCCAAAGGCCCGGGTCACGCCCTGCAGCACCAGGGCATCAGAAGACGCCAGAGGCGCACGCCCCTGCGCCGGTGCACCTGCGGCAGCAGGCGCACGGGCAGAGGATCGCAACTGCGAGATGGAGGCCATGGGGTCTCAGTCAGCGTGCGCCATCAGTGTCGGCACCGCCTCAGGGGCAGGCCGGCACGTCGCGGGAGCCCATCTGGAACTCCTCCTTCTTCATGCCCAGCATCTGGTCGACGTTGTCCACCTTGCGAACCACGCGCGTGGTCAGGTCGCCCTTGCTGTCCTTGACGACTTCGGTCACGAACGTGGAGCCGATGGCCTGGCGGTTGGCATCCAGCTTGACAGTGCCCGTGGGCATCTTCAGCTCCAGCTTGGACAATGCGTCGCGGTACTTGGCCTGCCCGCCAGAGAGATCTCCCTTGACGGCATCCAAGCCGTCCAGCGCCGCCTTCATGTTGGTGTAGTACACCAGGGCGAAGAGGCT
>CAISJH010000051.1 GCA_903885585.1 uncultured beta proteobacterium | reverse complement strand
TCCCAGTGCTCCCCACTGGCCAGGCTCACCGCCTGCTCGCCGTCTTCAGCAAAAGCCACCGCGTGGCCCAAACCCGAGAGGATGGCCTCCATGACCATGCGGTTGACCTCGTTGTCTTCCGCCACCAGCACTCTCAGGCTGCGCTCGGGCGCAGCATCTTCCTGTGATGCGGTGGCGGCGGCTTCAGTGGCTGACGCAGCGCCCGCGGGCTGGGAAGGCGCGACATCCCCGGCCAGCGGCTCCGCCCCGCTCTCCGGCACCATCTGCAGCGCCGGCAGCACCTGCAAAGGCACGGTGAACACGAAGGTACTGCCCTCGCCCTGGCGGCTGGTGACGACGATGTCGCCCCCCATCAGCCGGGCGAGGTTGCGTGAGATCTCGAGCCCCAACCCCGTGCCGCCGAAACGCCGAGATCGCGAGTCATCACCCTGCGAAAAGCGCTGGAAGAGCTTGGCCAGGGTGGCGGCATCCATGCCGATGCCGGTGTCGGTGATCGTGAAGTCCAACCAGGAGATGCCCACCACCGCCGGTTCGGCATCTGCAGCGGTTGCGCCCCCTAACAACGGACCAGAGGACCGACCCGCGGCCGGCACCACGCGCACCTCCAGCGCCACACGGCCCTGCTCGGTGAACTTGATCGCATTGGCCACGAGGTTGAACAGCACCTGGCGCATGCGCGTGGGGTCCAGCAAGGCCCGCTGCGGCACGGCAGCCTCGGCGTCGATGCTGAAGCTCAGCCCCTTGAGCTGGGCTTGCGGGCGCATCAGGGCGTCCACCTCGGTGAGCAGATCGCGCAGGGCCAAGGGCACCGGGGCCAGCGTCATCCGTCCGGACTCCAGGCGCGACATGTCCAGGATGTCGTTCAGCAGCGTCAACAGATGGTCTGCCGACGACCTCGCCGTGCGCAGGTAGCTGGCCTGCCGCTCGTCGAGCCGGGAGTTGGCCAACAGCGCCAGCATGCCCTTGAGACCCTGAAACGGCGTTCGGATCTCGTGACTCATGTTGGCGAGGAAGGAGCTCTTGGAGGCGCTGGCCACCTCGGCCGCCTCGCGCGCCTGCCGCAGCTCTGCCGTCAGGGCTTCCAGTTGCAGTCGGCGGCGCTGCAGGCGCTGCAGTTGCTGCCAGGCGTAGGCACCAAAGGCCACGGCCATGACCGCCAACAAGACCGACAACGCCAGGCCCAGCCGGTTGTGGGTGCGTGAGACATCTGTCACGCGTGTGGAATGGGCGCTCACAATGCGCGCGGCTTGCAGCGTGAGGCTGCGCAGCGCCCCGTCGATGGAGACCAAGGGTTCCCACAGCGCCTCCACGGCAGCCAGGCTGGGCGGGGGCTTACCGGGGCCCAGCACCTGATCAGCCCGGGCGATGAAGGCCTCAGCCTGGCGCAGGGCCTCGATCACCTCGGGGTCGCTGCCTGCCGCACGACCTCGCAACGCATTGCGCAGCACCTCGATACGGCTGACAAAGATGTCGTAGCGCAGTTGCAGCGCCTCGGCACGCAGGGACTGGGCTGTGCGGGGTTCGCCCGGCCAGGTCTCGCGCAGCCTCAGGTACTCGTTGTCGGCCTGGTACAGAAAGTGGGCCAGGTTGTCACCGCTGACCAGCATCGCCTCGGACATCAGGCTGCTTTGCCGCCACTGCACCCAGCCGCCCAGGCCCATGAGAAGCATGATGGCGCAGGCCAACCCCACCAGCCAGGGGGAGGGCTCCCGGCTGGGGCCGGGGCTCTCAGCGGCGGTCAGACGATCTCGATCGTCCGGAGTTGCCATGCGCACCGGGAAAAGTACTGGGGGACACGCAACTCGGCTTTGTCGTCAAAGGGATAGATGATGAACAGCGGGCCCTTCTCCCGTACCGGCATGGGCTTGTCGTCCAGCAGCCGAGCCATCACGACGTCGAACTTCATCGCGTCGTCGAAGGGAATGTCCACCTTGTAGTCGTTCAATGCCACGGCGCGGATGGTCGTGCCCTTAGCGCCTGCGGCCTGCAGCACATCACGCAACAACGGGCCCGTGAACTTGCGCGGCCCCTCATACCAAGGGGTGCGTGTGGTGATGCTGCGCTGGGCCATGCGCTCCAGCATGGGCATGTCAAAGTGTGCGGCCCCACCCTCATTGACCGTGCTCACCTTGCCACGCACGGTCAGCACCACGGGACCGGCGGGCTTGCCCAAGGCCCAAGCGGGCCCTGCAACCCAGGTGGCCGCGGAAGCCAGCGTCAAGCCGGAAAGCACAGTACGACGTCGAATGCTCATGCGTCACCAGGAGGGTGGTTTCACTTCCGCCAGATTCTAGGGGCCTACCCTGATACGTCGACAACCATATTGACAGCAAGGGTCATGCCGACCGGCACCGGTTGGGACCCACGCCACATGAGGGAACACCTGCGTTGACGCCTGCGCGGCCGAGCGCATAGAGTGCTTGTGTTTGGCAGCCTCTCCCGTCGCCGCACGGACGACTGCCACCTTGCCTACCCACAGGAGCGTTGATGTCCCTGGCTTGTGTGATTCACGCCGCCCACGATCTCCGTCTGGAGCAGGAGACGGCCAGGCCCCTGGGGCCTCACGACGTGCTGCTGCGCCTGGGCGCAGGCGGCATCTGCGGCTCTGACCTGCATTACTTCAAGGAGGGCCGGGTTGGCGCCTTCGTGGTGCGGGAGCCGCTGGTGCCTGGCCACGAGGCTTCGGGCGTGGTGGAGGCCGTGGGCACCGAGGTCACCCGTGTGAAGCGGGGCCAGAAGGTGGCCATCAACCCCTCGCACCCCTGCGGACAGTGCGACTACTGCCGCGCCGGGCGCGGCAACCTGTGCCGCCACATGTTCTTCCTGGGCAGTGCCAGCGTCTTTCCCCACGCCCAGGGCATGTTCCGCGAGCGCTTCGTCATGGGCGAGCGCCAGCTCACACCCATCCATGAACCCGAGATCTCGCTGGGCGAGATCGCCTGCGCGGAGCCCTTGTCCATTGGCCTGCACGCCTTGCACCGCGCCGGCCCGGTACTCGGCGAGACCGTACTGGTCACGGGCGGCGGCACCATCGGCTGCATGACGGTACTGGCGGCGCGCCTGGCCGGCGCGGCGCAGGTGATCTGCTGCGACATCAGCGACCGCGCGCTGTCCATCGCCCGCACCGTGGGCGCCGACCGCACGGTGCGCAGCGACCAGGTGAACGCGGCAGAACTGGCCGACATTGCCGACGTGTCGATCGAAGCGGCCGGCAGCCCGGCCGCCCTGTCCACCTGCCTGACGGCCACCCGCCGGGGCGGGCGCATCGTGCAGGTGGGCACC
>CAISJH010000050.1 GCA_903885585.1 uncultured beta proteobacterium | reverse complement strand
GCTGCCACTCGGTTGACCCGACCGTCGCGCGCCACAGCGCGCAGTTGGTCGCTGATCAGGCGCTGGCGCGATCTCCCCGCAGGAAGTTCGCGCAGCAAGGCCACCGGGTCCTCGGTGGCTGGGGCGCGGGCGGTGCCGGCGAGCGGGTTGTGCAAGGCCCCCAAGCGCAGGTGACGGCTGGCCCAGTAGGCCAGGCCATCCGCCAATTCCCCCAGATGCCCGCAACGCACCGCGCTGGCCGTGCGGATCAGGCCATGAAAGGCGGCAGCGCCCACGCCGGGCATCAGCTGCGGCAGCACCTGGCCCAGCATGTCGGTGGCGCCCTCCTGGGCGATCCACTCGGTGAACAGCGCACGGTAGCCGGACCAGGCTTCGGGACGGCCCAGGCGATCCGGCCACGGGTCGCCCGGGGACCAGGGCTGCTGCGGCGGGGCGGGTTGCAGACGGGGCGCATAGCCTTGCGCAAAGGCCGCCAAGCGCTCGGGGCCGGCGCCCAGATGGTGAAGGGCCAGCAGCGCCATCGGCAGATGGTTGGTCAGGCCGTCAGCATCTTCCGGGGCGTGGGCCGAGCCGGCCGTCAGCAGTTCGACCAGCTGCGCCGACGGTTCGCGCGACGATGTTGGAATGCCTGAAGTCTTCATGCTGCACCTCCTGCTTCCACGGCCCGCTCCAGGGCGTCAGTGAACATCGCCGCCACGTCGAAACCGGTCTGGTCCATGATCTCCCTGAAACAGGTGGGGCTGGTGACGTTGATCTCGGTGAGCCGGTCGCCGATGACGTCCAGGCCCACCAGCAGCAGACCGCGCGCTGCCAGCACCGGGCCCAGGGCCTGGGCGATGGCGCGCTCGCCGTCGGTCAGGGGCAGGGCCACGCCCTTGCCACCCGCGGCCAGATTGCCGCGCACCTCGCCGCCTTGCGGAATGCGCGCCAGCGCGTAGGGCACGGCCTCACCACCGATCACCAGCACCCGCTTGTCGCCCTGCGCGATGGCGGGCAGGTAACGCTGCACCATCACCGTCTGCGCACCGCCGCGGTTGAGCGTCTCGCAGATGGCGCCCAGGTTCAGCCCGTCCGCGCCGACGCGGAAGATGCCCATGCCGCCCATGCCGTCCAGCGGCTTCAAGATGATGTCGCGATGCTCAACGTGGAAGGCGCGGATGTCGGCTTCACGCCGGGTGACCAGCGTGGGTGGCGTGTACTGCGGGAACTCCAGGATGGCGAGCTTTTCCGGGTGGTCGCGCAGCGCAGCCGGCTTGTTGAACACGCTCGCGCCTTCGCGCTCGGCCTGGCCCAGCAGGTGGGTGGCGTAGAAGTACTCGCTGTCGAAGGGCGGGTCCTTGCGCATCACCACGGCGTCAGCCTCGCGCAGTTCGAAGGCGGCATGGACGACCACGGTGCGAAACCAGCTCTCCTCACCGCTCTGGCCCTCGACCTGGACGGCATCCGTCAGCGTGATCTCACGCGCATGGGCGGTGACCCGGCCCCCCGCCACCCAGCGCAGATCGCGCGGCTCGCAGGCCAGCAGGCGATGGCCGCGACGCTGCGCCTCGCGCATCATGGTGAAGGTGGAGTCCTTGTAGGTCTTGAAGGACTCCAGCGGGTCGGCAACGAAAAGAATCTGCATGGCGTCTAGAGGGGGTTCAGGTCAAGCCAGACCGGAGGCTGAGGCAGCTGCGAGAGATGCCACGGGTGCGGAAGTGTCCACGAAGGCTGCCGGATCGACAGCAGCCCTGGCTTCACCGGGCTCGCCACTGTTGCACAAGCAGCGCGATCGTGCCGACCACCACGCCCCAGAAAGCCGAGCCAATGCCCAGCATCGACACCCCCGACAGCGTCACCAGGAAGGTCAGGGCCGCGGCATCGCGGTGGGTTTCATCCTTCAGTGCCGTGACCAGGCCCGAGGCCATGGTGCCCAGCAGCGCCAGGCCGGCGACCGCCAGCACCAGCTCCCGCGGGAATGCCTGGAGCAAGCCCACCACCGCCCCGCCTGCAAGGCCGGCGAGCCCGTAGAACAGGCCCGCGGCCACGGCGGCGGTGTAGCGCCGTGCCGGGTCGTCGCCCGCCTCCCGGCCCATGCAGATGGCAGCGGTGATGGCCGCCAGGTTGAAGGCGTAGCCGCCGAAAGGCGCCAGCAGCACACCCGTCAGGCCCGTGGCCACCAGCGGCGGGGACACGGGCGTGCCGTAGCCCGCCGCGCGCTGAGCCGCCACACCCGGCAGGTTCTGGGAGGCCATGGTGACGATGAACAGCGGCAGGGCCAGGCCGACCAGGGCCTGCAGGCTGAAGGCGGGCGACGTCCACAACGGCGCCGCCCAGGCCCCGCCGACACGCTGCCAGTCCATGGCGCCTTGTGCGGCCGCCACTGCGGTGCCGGCCAGCAGCGTGAGCGGGACGGCGTACCGGGGCAGCCAGCGACGCCCGGCCAGGAAGGTCAAGACCATCCCACCCACCAACAGCGGAGCGGTGGCCACCGCCCCCGCTGCATCCAGACCGAAGCGGGCGAGCACGCCGGCCAGCAAGGCCGCGGCAATGGCCTGCGGAATGCGGTTCATCAGGCGCTCGAACAGACCGGTCACACCCGCCAGCACGATGAGGGCGCTGCAGGCGATGAAGGCGCCGATGGCGTGGGGCAGGTCGATGCCGCTGCTCGCGGCCACCAGCGCCGCCCCGGGGGTGGACCAGGCGGTGAGCACCGGCTGGCGGTAGCGCAGGGACAGGCCGATGGAGGTGAGGGCCATCCCCAAGCCCAGCGCCCAGATCCAGGAGGCTGTCTGGGCCGCATCAGCCCCCACTGCCTGGGCGGCGGCGAACACCAGCGGCACGGAGCTGGTGAAGCCCATCAGCACGGCCACAAACCCCGCCACCACCGCGGGCAATGAAAAGTCGCGCAGCAGGCGTCTCATGAGCGGCGTTCAGCGACCAGCGTGAAAGCCGGCCTCAGAGCGAGAACGACCTGGCCACAAACGCTCAAGTCACCAACGCTCAAATCTCGACCTTGGAACCCAGCTCCACGATGCGGTTGGCCGGCAGGTAGAGAAAGTCGGCCGCCGCCGCCGCGTTGCGGTGCATGCTGGCAAAGAGCTTTTCGCGCCACAGCCACATGCCTTGGGCAAAGGTAGGCACCACCGAGTCGCGGCTCAAAAAGTAGCTGGTCTCCATGTCATCCAGCACGATGCCGCGGCCGGCCAGCAGCTTCAGCGCCTCGGGCACATCGGGGTCGTTCTTGAAGCCGAAGTGCAGCACCACCTGCCAGCAATCGTGACCGAGGGCCTCCACCTCCACGCGCCGGTCAAAACCGATCCAGGGTACCTCGTGGTGGCGCACGGTCACGAAGACGTTCTGCGCGTGCAACACCTTGTTGTGCTTGAGGTTGTGCAGCAGCGCAAAGGGCGTGGCGCCCTTTTCCGCACTGAGGAACACGGCCGTGCCGGGCACACGCAGCGGTGGGTGGATGAACAGCGACTCGATGAACACCGTCAGGTCGATGGCCTCGTCGCGCAGCCGCTCGCTCATCAGCTGGCGGCCCTGCTGCCACGTGGTCATCAGCGTGAACATGGCCGCCCCGATGAGGATGGGGAACCAGCCGCCGTCCAGGATCTTCACCGCATTGGCGGCAAAGAAGATGATGTCGATGACAAAGAAGAAACCGGTGGCCGCCAGGCACAGCCACAGCGGCAACTTCCAGCCGTAGCGGATGACGAAGAAGGTCATCACGGTGGTGATGGTCATGTCGATCGTCACGGCGATGCCGTAGGCCGAGGCCAGGGCACTGCTGGAGCCGAAGGCCACTACCGCGACGACGATGCAGGCGTACAGGGCCCAGTTGACGAAGGGGACGTAGATCTGACCGGTCTCGCGGATGGAGGTGTGCAGCAGGCGCAGGCGCGGCATGTAGCCCAGCTGGATGGCCTGTTTGGTGACGGAAAACGCGGCCGTGATCAGGGCCTGCGAGGCGATCACCGCCGCCAGCGTGGCCAGCACGATCAACGGGTACAAGGCCCAGGACGGCGCCATCTCGTAGAACGGGTTGCCCACGTTCTGCGGGTGTTGCAGCAACATCGCCCCTTGGCCGAAGTAGTTCAACACCAAGGCGGGCATCACCACCGCAAACCAGGCCAAGCGGATGGGCTTCTTGCCGAAGTGGCCCAGGTCGGCGTACAGCGCCTCAGCGCCCGTGACGCACAGCACCAGCGCTGCCAGCGCCACGAAGGCCACGCCGGGATGGGCCAGGAGAAAGCCCACCGCGTAATGGGGCGACAAGGCCACCAGCACGGCCGGATGCTGGGCGATGTGCATCAGGCCCAGCACCGCCAGCACCCCAAACCACAGCAGCGTGATGGGCCCGAAGAAGCGCCCCACCACGCCGGTGCCGAAGCGCTGCGCGGCGAACAGCACGGTGAGGATCACCAACGTCAGCGGCACCACGAAACGGTGCAGTCCGGGCTCGACCACCTCCAGACCCTCCACCGCCGACAGCACCGAGATGGCCGGCGTGATGACGCCGTCGCCAAAGAAGATGGCCGTGCCGAAGATGCCCAGCAGCAGCAGCCGGGAGCGCAGGACGGGCCTGTCCTTCACTGCCTGCGAAGCCAGCGCCAGCATGGCGATCAGCCCGCCCTCGCCGTTGTTGTCGGCGCGCAGGATCAGCGCCACGTACTTCAGCGACACCACCACCGTCAGCGTCCAGAACGCCAGCGAGAGGATGCCCAGGATGTTGTCAGGGTTCAACGGCACGCGGTCGTGTGCGAACACTTCCTTGAGCGCGTACAGCGGGCTGGTACCAATGTCGCCATACACCACGCCAATGGCTGCCAGCGTGAGGGCAGCCAGGGCCGCCTGGGGGCGGTGGGCGTCGGGGGCGGTCATGGGGCGCGGGAACGGAACAGACTGCCATTGGAGCGCCATTGCTGCAATGCAGCAAGTTCGCGGCTCGCGGACTGTGGGGCTGCTACCACGGCACGGTAGCCAGGCCTGCGACTGTGGAGCAAAGCCTGGCTCTCTTGAATCTCCGGTGAGCGCCCGGCGCGCCGGGGCACCGCACGGGGCCGCGCCTTACTCGTAGACCTCGGCTTCGGGGTCGGTGGCCTCGAGCTCGTAGCTGGCCGCCAGCATGGCCAGGCGGCCCACCACGCCGTACATGTAGAAGCGGTTGGGTGCGCTGGCGCCGGGCTTTTCGCCGGGCCGAGGCAGTTGATGGCTGTGGTCGAAGGCCAGCGGCACGAAGCTCGACCCCGGCGCGTTCAGGTTCTCGTCCACGCCGCGCTCGGCGTGCACGCGGTAGAAGCCGCCCACCACGTAGCGGTCGATCATGTAGACCACGGGCTCGGCCACGGCGTCGTTCATGCGCTCGTAGGTGGGCACGCCCTCCTGGATGATGACCTCGGAGACCTCCTGGCCGTCCTTGATCACGCTCATCTTGTTGCGCGTGCGGCGGTTGATCTCGCTGAGCTCCTTGGCGTCGCGCACGGTCATGATGCCCATGCCGTAAGTGCCGTTGTCGGCCTTCACCACGACGAACGGCTTCTCGTTGATGCCGTATTCCTTGTACTTGCGGCGGATCTTCCCCAGCAGCGTGTCCACGTTGCTCTGCACGCAGTCCAGCCCCGTGCTCTCGGCAAAGTTCACCTCCCCGCACTGGTTGAACATGGGGTTGATCAGCCACGGGTCCATGCCCAGCAGCTTGGCGAACTTCTTGGCCACCTCCTCGTAGCTCTGGAAGTGGTGCGTCTTGCGACGCACGGCCCAGCCCGCATGCAAAGGCGGCAAGAGGTACTGCTCGTGCAGGTTCTCCAACACCTTGGGGATGCCGGCCGAAAGGTCGTTGTTCAGCAGGATCGTGCAGGGGTCGAAGTGCTTGAGCCCCAGGCGGCCCCGCGTACGCACCAGCGGCTCGATCACGAGTTCGCTGCCGTCGGGCAGCGTCAGCGTGGTCGGTGCCTTGATCTCCTCGTCCAGCGTGCCCAGCCGCACGTTCAGGCCGGCCTGGTGAAAGATCTGCATCAGGCGCTTCACGTTGGTCAGGTAGAACGTGTTGCGCGTGTGCTTCTCGGGGATCAGCAACAGGTTCTTCGCCTCGGGGCAGATCTTCTCGATGGCCGCCATGGCCGCCTGCACCGCCAGCGGCAGCATCTCGGGCGTGAGGTTGTTGAACCCACCGGGGAACAGGTTGGTGTCCACGGGCGCGAGCTTGAAGCCGGCGTTGCGGATGTCCACCGAGGTGTAGAAGGGCGGCGTGTGCTCCATCCACTCCAGCCGGAACCAGCGCTCGATGGCGGGCATCGACTCCAGGATGCGCTGCTCGAGCTCGTTGATGGGCCCGGTCAGGGCAGTGATGAGATGAGGAACCATGGACTGATTCTAGGGATGGGGCGGGGGAAGCGCTTGAAGCTCGTCAAGCAGCTGTCTCTCAAGCACCCAGGTTGCCCAAAGGCGGCCGCAGAAAAGGCCGCGGGCCGCCCGAAGGCGGCCCGCGTGAGCTGGGTCTGACGCCGCGCTCAGCGCAACGCCAAAGCCTTCAGCGCGATCACTTGTTGTAGGCCGTCTCGCCGTGCGACGAGATGTCCAGACCTTCACGCTCTTCCTCTTCGGTCACGCGCAGGCCGATCACCATGTCGACGATCTTGAAGGCGATGAAGGCCACCACGGCGGAGATCACGACGGTGTAGAGCACGCCCTGCACCTGGATCCAGACCTGGGTGCCGATGCCGCCCCACTCGCCACACTTGTTGTCCACGTAGTTGCAGATGCCGGTGCCGCCCAGGCTGGGGCTGGCAAACACACCCGTCAGCACCGCACCCAGGATGCCGCCCACGCCGTGCACGCCGAACACATCCAGCGAGTCATCAGCGCCCAGCAGCTTCTTCAGGCCCGACACGCCCCACAGGCAGATCACACCGGCCAGCGCGCCGATCACCAGCGCACCGCCGACGCCCACGAAACCGCAGGCCGGGGTGATGGCCACCAAGCCAGCCACCGCACCCGAGGCGGCACCCAGCATGGAGGCCTTGCCCTTGAGCAGGGCTTCGGCACCGGCCCAGGCCAGCGTAGCCGCAGCCGTGGCCACCACGGTGTTGAGGAAGGCCAGTGCGGCCACGCCGTTGGCTTCGAGGTTGGAGCCGGCGTTGAAGCCGAACCAGCCCACCCACAGCATGGAAGCGCCCACCATGGTCAGCGTCAGGTTGTGCGGTGCCATGGACTCACGCCCATAACCCACCCGCTTGCCGAGCATGTACGCACCGACCAGGCCCGCCACCGCAGCGTTGATGTGCACCACGGTACCGCCGGCGAAGTCCAGCGCGCCCTTGGCCCACATGAAGCCGGCGTTGGCCGTCACCGCTTCCAGCGACTTGGCGTCGGTGATGGCGTCCGGGCCGTCCCAGTACCACACCATGTGCGCCACCGGCAGGTAGCTGAAGGTGAACCACAGCACCGAGAACAGCAGCACGGCCGAGAACTTGATGCGCTCGGCAAAGGCGCCCACGATCAGCGCCGTGGTGATGGCGGCAAACGTGCCCTGGAACGCAATGAACGTGAGCTCCGGGATGTAGACACCCTTGCTGAAGGTGGCCGCCACGGATTCCGGCGTCACGCCCTTGAGGAACAACTTGTCCAGCGTGCCGAAGAACGGGTTGCCCGCCGTGAAGGCCGCCGAGTAGCCGTACACGACCCACAGCACCGAGATCAGCGAGAAGATCATGAAGACCTGCATCAGCACGGACAGCATGTTCTTGCTGCGCACCAGGCCGCCATAGAACAGCGCCAGGCCCGGGATGGTCATCAAGATCACGAGCGCGGTGGCGATCGTCATGAAGGCGGTGTCGCCCTTGTTGGGCACAGGCACCGAAGCGGCAGCCGCAGGAGCAGCGGCGGCCGACGCTGCAGCCGCAGGGGCTGCGGCCTCCGAGGCGGCCGGTGCAGCGGCCGTGGCCGCGGGAGCAGAGGCCGGCGCGCTTTGCGCGAGCACGGCCCCTGAGAAGCCCAGGACCGCGAGGCCCAGGGCGCAGGTGGCGATGAATTTCTTGAACATGGTCATCTCTCGAGTGTTGAGGCCGTTGGGGGTCAGAGGGCGTCCTTGCCGGTCTCGCCGGTACGGATGCGCACGACCTGCTCGAGGGCAGACACGAAGATCTTGCCGTCACCGATCTTGCCGGTGCGGGCCGAGCCTTCGATGGCCTCGATCACGCGCTCGACCAGCGCGTCGTCGACGGCGGCTTCGATCTTCACCTTGGGCAGGAAGTCCACCACGTACTCCGCGCCGCGGTACAGCTCGGTGTGGCCCTTTTGCCGACCGAAGCCCTTGACTTCGGTCACCGTGATGCCCTGCACGCCAATGGCGCTGAGGGCTTCACGCACTTCGTCGAGCTTGAAGGGCTTGACGATTGCGGTCACCATCTTCATGAACGTCTCCGTGGGTCTAGGGTTGAAATCGATCAGAAGGCCAGCTTGGCGCCCAGCACAATGCCGGACTTGCCCAGATCCTTGCCAGCACCGGTGTAGGCCGAGGTGCTGGTGTCCACCAGCGTGGCGCTCCAGGTGATGCCGGAGATCTCCTTGCTGATGGCCAGCGAGTAGTCGGTGTAGGAGAAGCCACCGTTGTTCTTCACCGTCTGACGGCCGATGTGCGGCGTGACCGCGAAGCCGCCCACGTCAAACGTGGCGCTGATGTCGAGGTAGCCGCTGCCCTTGCTGTTGGCAAAGCCGAACAGGTTGGTGGTGCTGTGCGAATACTTGGCGGTCACCGGACCGGAGGTGACGGCGCCGTAGACCTCCAGCGTGTTGGCCGACGGGTTCAGGCCGTTGCTGGGGTACTGGTAGGTCAGCAGGCCGATGTCATAGGCCACATCCTTGGCGATCTCGCCCTTGTAGCCGCCGTAGATGTCGAACTCGGCATTGGCGCCGCCACCCCCGTCCTTGATCCACTTGATGGTGGAGCCCCAGGCGCCCAGATAGAACGCACCTGCGGTGTAGTCCACGCCACCCTGCAGCGCCGGCTTCAGGCGGGACTGCGAGATGCCGCGGTAGCGGTAGTCGGTGACCACGCCCGCATTGAAGGCCACGGAAGAGTCGGCTGCCAGACTGATGGAAGGGGCGGCCAAGGCGCTGAGGGCGGCCACGGCCACGGCTGCGGCTGCGATGGTGAAGGTCTTCATGGAAACTCCAGTGAGGTGAGGGGTTGAACCTCTGTCTGCAGCTTCCGTGCCAGGGTTTCATGGACACCAAGCTCCCACGATGCGCAGCCTCACATGAAGCGCAGGCAGAGCCCCGCACCGCGGGGAAAAACCCCGTGCCCGAGTAACTCGGCCCGGGCAAGCACCGCAACCCCCTCCGATAGGGGCCCCAATCTGGTGCGCACCAATGGGGTGCAGACAAGGCGGCACCGCCTTCCCAGAATGACGGTCATCCTGCGACGGCGACTTGCGCTGCCGCCCCATGAACCCCGGACCCCACTTTGCTCACCGAGACAACCGATGACCCTCGCCGTGGTGATGAGCCGTGCCCTGGACGGCCTGGAAGCTCCCGCCGTGCGGGTGGAGGTGCACTTGGCCAACGGCCTACCCAGTTTCACGCTGGTGGGCTTGGCCGACACGGAAGTGAAGGAGGCGCGCGAGCGCGTGCGAGCGGCGCTGGCCGAGAGCGGCTTCGCCTTCCCGCACAACCAGCGCGTCACCGTGAATCTCGCGCCGGCCGACCTGCCCAAGGAGTCGGGCCGGTTTGACCTGCCCATCGCGCTGGGCATCCTGGCAGCCGCCGGCACCATCGACGTCGCCCGCCTTCAAGGGCTGGAGGTGGCGGGCGAGTTGTCGCTGGCCGGCGCCCTGCAGCCCGTGCGGGGTGCGCTTGCACTGGCCCTGGCGGCGCGGCGCGAGCAAGCCACCCGCACCCTGGTGCTGCCCACGGCCAGCGCCACCGAGGCCGCCTTGGTGCAGGGTCTGGACGTCCGGCAGGCCGGCCACCTGCTGGAGGTGGCCCAGGCGCTGCTGCCGCCACAGCAAGACGCGCCAGCCACCGAGTTGCCCCGGGCCCGGCCGTCGCGCCCCATGAACACCGACCCCAGCGGCCCGGACCTCGCGGACGTCAAGGGCCAAGCCAGCGCCAAGCGGGCGCTGGAGATCGCCGCGGCCGGCCAGCACAGCCTGCTGCTGATCGGCCCACCCGGCACCGGCAAGTCCATGTTGGCGCAGCGCCTGCCCTCGCTGCTGCCCCCCATGACCGATGAGGAGGCGCTGCACAGCGCCGCGCTGCGCGGGCTGTCGCGCAGCGGATTGGACGCCACCAACTTCGGTCAGCGGCCGTTCCGCAGCCCGCACCATTCGGCCAGCGCCGTGGCGCTGGTGGGTGGCGGGTCGCCGCCCCGGCCTGGCGAGATTTCGCTGGCCCACCACGGCGTGCTGTTCCTGGACGAGTTGCCCGAGTTCCCCCGCAGTGCGCTGGAGGCCCTGCGCGAGCCGCTGGAGACCGGGCGCATCACCATCTCGCGCGCGGCGCGCCAAGCCACCTTCCCGGCGGGCTTCCAACTGGTGGCGGCCATGAATCCCTGCCCCTGCGGCTGGCTGGGCGCCTTTGCGGCCATCGGCAAGGCGTGCCGGTGCACGCCGGACAACGTGGCCCGCTACCAATCCCGCCTGTCCGGCCCGTTGCTGGACCGGTTCGACCTCGTGGTGGAGGTGGCCGCCCTACCGCCATCCGACCTGCTGACCGCCCTGCCGGGCGAGCCTTCCAGCGCCGTACGCCTGCGCGTGCTGGCGGCGCGTGAGCGGCAGCAGCAGCGCCAAGGGCAGCCCAACGGCACGCAAGACGCCGCCCGCCTGGCCGAACAGGCCACCATGGACGCAGCGGCCCGCACCTTCCTGCTCAAGGCCGCCG
>CAISJH010000049.1 GCA_903885585.1 uncultured beta proteobacterium | reverse complement strand
GGCTCATGAACCGTTCGATGATCAGTGCCACTGCCACCACCGAGCACAGGATCAGGGGCCAAATGGGCCAGCCGGCGGCTTGTATGATGGAAATCAAGTGCTCAGTTCCTCCGAAAATGATTATGGCCGATGGGGCTCCCCGCCCGTGGTGACGGCCCCGCAGGTCTGGAGCGTGTCAGCGCTGCTGCTGGCCGTCACCGACGCCCTGACGGCGCGCTTCGGTGGCGTCACGGTGAGCGGCGAGCTCGCCGGGTTCACACGGGCTTCCAGTGGGCACTGCTATTTCTCCCTGAAGGACGCGCAAGGAGCGCCTGCGCTGGTGCGCTGCGCCATGTTTCGTCGTGCCGCGGGTCTTCTGGACTTTGCCCCTGCCGACGGGCAACGCGTGGAAGTGCGCGGGCGTATTGCGGTGTACGAGCCGCGGGGCGACCTGCAGTTTGTGGTCGAGTCCATGCGGCGGCAGGGCGCGGGGTCTCTGTACGAGGAATTCCTGCGCTTGAAAGCCCGTCTGGAGGCGGCCGGACTGTTCGACCCCTCGCGGCGGCGCGCGCTGCCTGCATTCCCCCAGACCGTGGGGGTGGTGTCGTCGCTGGGAGCGGCGGCCTTGCAGGACGTACTGACCGCGCTGGCGCGGCGTGCAGCCCACGTGCGGGTGGTGGTCTACCCTTGTCTGGTGCAGGGTGCCGAAGCGCCGGCCACGCTGGTGGCGGCGCTGCAAAGGGCGGCCCAGCATGGACAGGCTGATGTTCTGTTGCTGGTGCGCGGCGGGGGGTCGCTGGAAGACCTCTGGGCCTTCAACGATGAGCGTGTGGTGCGTGCCGTGGTGCAGTCGCCCATTCCGGTGGTGTGCGGCGTGGGCCACGAAACGGATGTGACCTTGTGCGATCTGGCCGCCGACTTGCGTGCCCCCACGCCCACGGCCGCGGCCGAACTGGCCGCCCCCGTGCGCCAGGACCTGGAGGACCGATTGCACGCGCTCCAGCTCCGCCTGGCCCGGGCCATTCAACGCACATTGGAGCGACAGGCACAGCGCCTGGACATGTTGGCCGAGCGCGCACAGCGTCCAAGGCGGCTGTTGGTGGCGCAGCAAGCCCGGCTGAGTGCCCTCGAAGGGCGCCTCTCGCTGGCCCTGCGTGCCAGGTGCCGCCTGGCCAGAGAGCGCACCGAGCAATTGGAGACGCGGCTGCGCCGGGCCTTGGACATGACCGTGCAGGCGCGGCAGTGGCGCCTGCAGTCGCTGGCCACTCGGTTGGAGTCAGCCAATCCGCGTGTGGTGCTCAAGCGCGGCTACGCGTGGGTGGCCCGCCCGGATGGCCGTCCGGTGACCCGCGCTGACGCGCTGGCGCCGGGTGACCGCATGGATGTGGTGTTCGAGAACGGGCAGGTCAGCGCCACGGTCAACGCGGTGCGGCTGAACACTTCAGACCCCTGACCGTACGCCATGCGGGTCTTGCAGGGCCTGCCTACAATTCAATTTTTCCACACCAATAACCACCAAGGATCACCATGGAGCACACCCTTCCCGCACTGCCTTTTGCCATCGACGCGCTGGCACCCCACTACAGCCGCGAGACGCTCGAGTTTCACCATGGCAAGCATCACAACGCCTACGTGGTGAACCTGAACAACCTTCAGAAGGGCACCGAGTTCGAGGCCATGACCCTGGAGGAGATCATCAAGAAGTCTTCCGGTGGCATCTACAACAACGCCGCCCAGATCTGGAACCACACTTTTTTCTGGAACTGCATGAAGCCTGAAGGTGGCGGCGAGCCCAGCGGCGCGCTGGCAGCTGCCATCCAGGCCAAGTGGGGTTCTTACGCCGCTTTCCGTGAGGCGTTCGTCAAGTCTGCCGTGGGCAACTTCGGTTCCGGCTGGACCTGGTTGGTCAAGAAGGCTGACGGTTCGGTGGATATCGTCAACACGGGTGCCGCCGGCACCCCGTTGACCACCGCTGACACGGCCCTGTTGACCGTGGACGTGTGGGAACACGCCTACTACATCGACTACCGCAACCTGCGCCCGAAGTTCGTTGAGACCTTCCTGGACAAGCTGGTGAACTGGGGCTTTGCCGAGAAGAACTTCGGCTGAGGCACCGCTTTACGCTGATGACAAAGGGCCGGCATTGCCGGCCCTTGTTCTTGGTGCGCACGGTGCCCGGCTTCGGAGTCTCAGGGCTTGAAAGGCGTGCCCCTGATCTTGAAGCCCGCCTTGATCCCACGCTTGGAGAACCAGCCCTGGTTCATTTCAAGCGCGAAGCGCACGGGCTTTTCCGAGCAGTGGGTGGCCTCGGATCGAGGCTTCATCTCGGCGATGTTGACGACCGTGCCATCGTCCTCAATGAACGCGATGGACAGCGGCAACAGCGTGTTCTTCATCCAGAAGCAGCGCGGCGAAGCGTCTTCGAAGACGAACAGCATGCCCTCGTGCATGGCCATCTCGGTGCGCATCATCATGCCGGTCTGCTGCTGCTGAGGCGTCTGTGCAAGCTCCGCGATGATGTTGTGCATGCCGGCCTGAAGCTGCACAGTGGGCAGGCGGGGCTGCGGGGCTTGCTGGGCAGTTGCCAGGGAATGGCCGGCCACGCTCAGCGCGCACAAGACCCAAGCTGCCAGGCGCTTGAAGCCGCCCGCGTAGCGCCCTCCGGGCTCTGCTTGGCGCACAGGTGTGGAGCGGGAAGGAAGGGGCCTTCTGGGGTTGACGCAGGTCATGGCATCCGGGAGAGTGTTCGCGCATCATTATGAAACTGCAGCCCCCTGTGCCTCTGGCAGCCCCTGCCCCGGCTGGTACGGCCACCGCCTCCGTCTTGAATTCCGCTACCTTACTCACCGAGTTCCCGGACCCTGCGGCAGGTATTCTTGGCTGCGCGCCTCCTGGGCTGGCGACTCTGCCGGTGGACGAGCCCGAGGAGGTGCCCCGCTTCACGCGATGGATCACCGATGCCCGTGGTGCCAGACGCGGCGTGTCGTCGCTGCAGCTCACGGGCATGCATTGCGCCGCCTGCGCGGGCATCATTGAGCAGGCGATCGGGGCGCTGGCGGGCGTGGACGAGGTGCGGGTCAGTGCCAGCGCCCAGCGTGCCACGGTGCAGTGGGATCCGGCGCGCACGCAGCCATCGCAATGGATTGAGGCCGCACGAAGCGTTGGCTACGGCGCAGCGCCCGACGCCGCGCTGGCAGCGCGCGAACTGCGGCGTCAGGAACACCGCCAGGCCCTGTGGAGGCTCTTTGTGGCGGGCTTTCTCGCCATGCAGGTGATGATGATGGCCACGCCGTCGTACGTGGCTGCGCCGGGGGAATTGAGCGACGACTTGCGACAGCTGCTCAACTGGGGCAGCTGGATCCTCTCAGTGCCCGTGCTGTGGTTTGCCGGGATGCCCTTCCTGCGCGGCGCTTGGCGTTCGCTACAGGTTCGCCGCATCGGCATGGACGTCCCGGTGGCGCTGGGGCTGGTGGTCACCTTCGTGGCCAGCACGGCCGCCACCTTCGACCCTGCCGGGCCATTCGGCCACGAGGTCTACTTTGATTCGCTGACCATGTTCCTGGCCTTTCTGTGGGTGGGGCGGTTCTTAGAGATGCGGTCGCGCCACCGGGCGGCCGAACGCCTGGAGTCCACGGCCGGTGCCATGCCCCAGACCGCGCTGCAGGTCCAGGAAGATGGTTCCACCGCAGAGATCAGCATCCATCGCCTTCGCCGGGGGGATCGCGTGCGAGTGCCTTCGGGCGCCGTGATACCGGCCGATGGTCCGTTGCTCACCGCAGGCGCCGATGTGTCCGAGGCGCTGATCACGGGGGAGTCTTCCGCGGTGCGGCGCAGCGCTGGCGAGAACCTCTGGGCGGGCATTCTCAACATGGGCCCACCGCTGGAGATGCGGGTGGACAAGCTGGGCGCAGACACCCGCCATGACGCCATCGTGTCGCTGATGCGCGAGGCCTTGTCCTCACGTCCAAGCTCGGTGCGCGTTGCAGACCACTGGGCCGGGCCCTTCCTTTGGGCGGTGCTGGCCCTGGCGGCTATTGCTGGCCTGGTGTGGTGGAGCATCGAGCCAGCGCGTGCCCTGTGGGTGGTGGTGCCGGTCTTGATCGTGACCTGTCCTTGTGCCCTGTCGCTGGCCACGCCGTCCACGCTGGTAGCTGCGGCCGGCGGTCTGGCACGTCGCGGGGTGTTGATCAGGCGACTGGACACGCTGGAGGCCATGGCCGGGGTAAGGCAGGTGTTCCTGGACAAGACAGGCACCTTGACCGAAGACCGGCTGGAATTGCAACGAGCAGACCTGCTGGACGCCTCCGTCCTGCCCTCCAGTGCGGTGGCGCTGAGCCGTGCGGCCTCCTTGGCCACCTGGTCCGGCCATCCCTTGTCGCGCGCCTTGGTGGCGGCACAAAGTCTTGCAAGTGAGCGCGTGGCGCCAGCACCCAATGGAACTGACGACGCCTGGAGCGCGGTGGTCGAGACACCCGGCTCGGGGCTTCAGGCTCAAGATGATCAGGGGCGCGTGTGGCGGTTGGGCGCTGCCGCATGGGCGGCTGGCGCCGAGGGCGGCGCTCTTCTGCTCGTGGGTGAGCACAACGTACTGCTGTCCTGCAACGGCCAGGCGGTGGCAGCCTTCGGTTTCGAGGAGTTCGTGCGCCAGGGCGCACCGCAGGCCATCCAGCACCTCGAGGCGGCTGGTTTGCAACTGTCGCTGCTGTCGGGGGATAACCAGCCTCGCGCCCAGGCCTTGGCTCAAAAGCTGGGCTTGGCGGATTGGCATGCTGGTCTGTCGCCTGAAGACAAGCTGTTCATGTTGAAGCGGGCTCAGTCCGAAGGCAGGCAAGCGGCCATGGTGGGCGACGGCCTGAATGACGCGCCCGTGCTGGCGGCAGCCGATGTGTCGGTGGCCATGGGCCATGGGGCGTTGGCGGCCCGCGAGGGAGCCGATGCTGTCATCGTCTCCGGCAAGCTGGACGCGCTGGCCGATTTGCATCGCACCTCCCTCAGGTCAATGGCCATCGTGAAGCAAAACATGCGCTGGGCCGTCATCTACAACGCCACCTGCATCCCGCTGGCACTGGCGGGATGGCTGCCCCCCTGGGCGGCGGGTCTGGGCATGGCGGCCAGTTCACTGCTCGTGATGCTCAACGCACAGCGCGCGGGGTCGTAAGCCCCATGCGGGGTCCACCGGCAATGCTCTAACGATGGACATCCTGTTCCTGTTGATTCCGCTGTCCGCCGTGCTGGTGCTGGCCATCGTGGCCGTATTCGGTTTGGCGGTCCACAGCGGCCAGTTCGACGAGCTGGAGCGCGAGGGGCAGCGTCTTATCGCTGAAGACCCGGAGGCGCTTGATGAAGGTCAAGGCTCGGGCAAGGGCGCGTCGTAACAATCTGCACAAAGGCCCGGATGAGGGCTTCGGCGTCCGCTTCAGGGCGCCTGGACCCGGCGGACGTGCGCGTTGGCCGGTGATCGCGAGATGGCATCTCGCCAGAGGGCAGGAGGATCCTGATGAAGTCTGACCAGCGCGGCTTGAGCGTCGCCTATTTCGACACGCCTGTTCGGTGGTTCGCACTCGCGGCAGTGCTATGGGGTGTGGTCGGCATGTTGGTGGGCGTGATCATCGCGGCCCAGCTGGCGTGGCCGGAACTCAATTTCGGCATTTCCTGGCTGAGCTATGGCCGCCTGCGGCCGCTGCACACCAACGCGGTCATCTTTGCCTTCGGAGGCTGTGTGCTGTTTGCCACCGCATATCACGTGGTGCAGCGCACGGGTCAGGCGCGGCTGTTCGCCCCCGGGCTTGCCATGTTCACCTTCTGGGGATGGCAGCTTGTCATCCTGCTGGCCGCCGTCTCATTGCCTCTGGGCCTGACGTCCGGCAAAGAGTACGCCGAGCTCGAGTGGCCCATCGACCTGTTGATCGCGGTGGTGTGGGTGGCCTTCGCGGTGGTGTTCTTCGGCACCGTGGGCACGCGCAAGGTGCGGCACATCTACGTGGCCAACTGGTTCTTCGGCGCTTTCATCATCGCGGTCGCGTTGCTGCACATCGTCAACAGTGCCGCCATCCCGGTGAGCCTGACCAAGAGCTATTCGGCCTATGCGGGCGTGCAGGACGCCATGGTGCAGTGGTGGTACGGCCACAACGCCGTGGGCTTCTTCCTCACCGCCGGTTTCCTCGGGATGATGTACTACTACATCCCCAAGCAGGCCGAGCGCCCGGTGTATAGCTACCGGCTGTCCATCGTGCACTTCTGGGCCCTGATCTTCACTTACATGTGGGCAGGCCCCCACCACCTGCACTACACCGCCTTGCCGGACTGGGCGCAGTCCATCGGCATGATCTTCTCGCTGGTGCTGCTGGCGCCCAGCTGGGGCGGCATGATCAACGGGATCATGACGCTGTCGGGCGCGTGGCACAAGCTGCGTGACGACCCGATCCTGAAGTTCCTCATCGTGTCGCTGTCGTTCTACGGCATGTCCACCTTCGAGGGGCCGATGATGTCCATCAAGACGGTCAACGCCGTGAGCCACTACACGGACTGGACCGTGGGCCACGTGCACTCTGGCGCGCTGGGCTGGGTGGGTCTGATCTCGATGGGGTCGCTGTATTACCTGATCCCGCGTATGTACGGCCGCAAGCAGATGTTCAGCGTGAAGGCCATTGAGCTGCATTTCTGGATCGCGACCATCGGCATCGTGCTGTACATCGCTGCGATGTGGATCGCGGGCGTCATGCAGGGCTTGATGTGGCGCGCGGTCAACCCGGACGGCACGCTGGTCTACAGCTTCGTCGAGAGCGTGAAGGCCACCTACCCCTTCTACGTGATCCGTCTGCTGGGCGGCCTGCTGTATCTGTCGGGCATGTTGCTGATGGCCTGGAACGTGGTGATGACGGTCCGCTCAGGGCGGCCTGAAGTCGCTGCCGTGCCGGCGGTCAACGTGGCGCACGCCTGAGGCAAGGAGTTCTGATCATGGCTCAATCCAAGCAAGCACCCAGCGGCCACGAGCGCATCGAGACCAGCAATGTCCTGATGATCGTGCTCATTCTTGTGGCGGTGGCCGTCGGCGGCCTCGTCGAGATCGTGCCCCTGTTCTTCCAGCGTTCGACCACGCAGCCGGTCGAAGGGCTCAAGCCCTACACCGCGTTGCAGCTGGCGGGGCGGGACGTCTACATCCGCGAAGGTTGCTACAACTGCCACTCGCAGATGATCCGGCCCTTTCGCTCTGAGACCCTGCGCTACGGGCCGTTTTCCAAGGCAGGCGAGTTCGTGTATGACCACCCGTTCCAGTGGGGCAGCAAGCGCACCGGACCGGATCTGCACCGCGTAGGTGGCAAGTACAACGACGAGTGGCACCGCCTGCACCTCATTTCGCCGCGCTCGCTGGTACCGGAGTCCAACATGCCGGCTTATCCGTGGCTCGAGACGGCCCAGGTAGACCCGGCCACCATGGCCCCGCGGCTCAAGGCGCTACGGACGATTGGCGTGCCTTACACCGATGCAGAGGTGGCTGGCGCGGCTGAAGCCGTCAAGGGCCGCTCCGAGCTGGACGCCCTTGTGGCGTACTTGCAAGTCTTGGGCACTGCGGTCAAGTGAGGAGATGACGATGGACATCAACGACCTTCGCAGCGCCGTCACGGTGATCAGCCTGCTGCTCTTTGTGGGGCTTGTGGCCATGACCATGAAGCGCTCGCGCCGCAGTGAATTCGAAGAGGCAGCGCAGCTGCCGTTTGCAGAAGAGAAGTCCGGGGAGGAACGGTCATGAGCGACTTCATTTCCGGCGGTTGGTCCGTCTACATCGCCGCACTCACCATCGTGGGTCTGTTGGCCTGTCTCGCCTTGCTGGTCATCGCCAGCCGCCGAAAGGTCATGTCCGATGACAACACCACCGGTCACGTCTGGGACGAGGACCTGAAGGAACTAAACAACCCCCTGCCGCGCTGGTGGATGTGGCTGTTCGTCATCACGGTGGTGTTTGCAGGCGCCTACCTGGCGCTGTATCCGGGCCTTGGCAGCAACGCGGGCTCCTTGAAGTGGAGCAGCGCTGGCCAGCACCAGACCGAAACCGACAAGGCCGTGGCGGCGATGGCACCGGTCTACGCGAAGTACGTCTCGATGAGTGCGGAAGATCTGTCCAAGGACGCAAAGGCCATGGGCATCGGCGAGCGTCTGTTTCTCAACAACTGCGCGGCCTGCCACGGCTCGGACGGACGTGGCAGCAAGGGCTTTCCCAACCTCGCGGACGGCGACTGGTTGTGGGGCAACAGCCACGATGCAGTCAAGGAGACCATCACCAAGGGTCGCAACGGCGTCATGCCCCCGATGGCGGCCGCACTGGGCAGTCCCGAAGACGTCCGCAACGTGGCCCACTATGTGCTCAGCCTCTCGGACAGCGCCCACGACAGCCTGGCAGCGTCGCTTGGCAAGCCCAAATTCGCAGCCTGTGCGGGATGCCACGGAGCCAACGGCAAGGGCAACCAGGCGCTGGGCGCTCCCAATTTGACCGACAAGGTCTGGCTGCACGGTTGGGGGGAACAGGCCATCGTCAACATCATCACGGCTGGCAAGAACAACGCCATGCCTGCGCAGGCTGCCCGCCTGACCCCGGAGCAGGTACACGTGTTGGCGGCCTACGTGATCAGCCTGTCGCAGGCGACGACGGTCGCCTCCAAGTGAGCGGAGCCTTCTCCAGGGCCCGGGCGCAGCCATGAGCCAGCGTGCGCCCGTAGCCCTACCTGCCGACGATGACGCCTCTGGCGTCATCGTTTCGCTTTATCAGAAGCAGCGCAAGATCTATCCAAGGTCGGTGAGCGGGTGGTTTGTCCGGTGGCGCTGGGCCATGGTGTGGGCCACCCAACTGCTCTACTACGGGCTGCCCTGGCTGCAGTGGAATGGGCGGCAGGCGGTGCTGTTCGACCTGTCCAGCCGGCGGTTCTACATCTTCGAGCTGGTCCTGTATCCGCAGGACTTCATCTACCTCACGGGCCTGCTCGTCATCAGTGCCTATGCGCTGTTCCTGTTCACCACCGTGGCTGGGCGCCTGTGGTGCGGCTACACCTGCCCACAGACGGTCTACACCGAGATCTTCATGTGGGTGGAGCGGCACACCGAAGGCGACCGTAGCGCGCGCATGCGTCTGGACAGCGCCGCCTGGACGCTTGACAAGCTCTGGCGCAAGGGGAGCAAGCACGCTCTTTGGTTGGCGATCTCGCTGTGGACGGGGTTCACTCTCGTGGGCTACTTCACGCCCATTCAGACCTTGTGGGCGGAAGTGCAGTCCTTGAGCCTCGGCCCCTGGGAGGGGTTCTGGGTCTTGTTCTACGGCCTGGCCACCTACGGCAATGCGGGCTGGCTGCGCGAGCAGGTCTGCAAGTACATGTGCCCGTACGCGCGCTTCCAGAGCGCGATGTTCGACAAGGACACGCTCATCATCAGCTACGACGCCGCGCGGGGCGATCCCCGTGGATCGCGCAGCAAGAAGGCCGACACCAAGGCATTGGGCCTGGGCGACTGCATCGACTGCGGCCTGTGTGTGCAGGTCTGCCCCACGGGGATCGACATCCGCAATGGTCTGCAGTACGAGTGCATCGGCTGCGCCGCCTGTGTGGACGTGTGCAACGGTGTGATGGACAAGATGGGCTACCCCAAAGGGCTGGTGCGCTACGCCACGCAAAACAGCATGGCGCAGGGCTGGTCTGCGCAACAGATGTGGGCCCGCGTGCTCCGCCCCAGAGTGCTGGTGTACAGCACCATCCTGCTGCTGATATGCGCCGGCCTGGCCGCGAGCATCTACCTGCGTCATCCCTTCAAGGTGGACGTGGTGCGGGACCGTGGCACTCTGGCCCGTCTGGTCGAGGACGGCGCCATCGAGAATGGCTATCGCCTTCAACTGATGAACGCCACCGAGCAGACACAACGCTTGCGCGTCACGGTCAGTGGGCTGCCAGGCGTGCGGGTGGTGGGGCGCTCAGAGCTGGAGTTGGCGCCTGCTGAGGCGCGTTGGCTGCCCCTGGCGGTTCAACTTTCCGCGGACGCAGCGGCTCGGCTGAGTCCCGGGGCCCATGACATCAGGTTCGATGTGGAGCGAGTGGACGGCTTGGTTGAGAGCACGGTCCGGCTGGCGGAAAAGTCTACTTTTGTGATTCCGAGGTGACGAGATGACGGCAGCAAGCGCAACAGCATCGACAACCGATACCTTGCCTTGGTGGCGCGTGGGCATGGTGTGGGTGGTGCTGGGAGGCCCGGCGGCCGTGGTTCTGGCCTGCATCGTGACGGTGACGCTCGCCGTGAAGGGTGCGGAGCCGGTGCTGACCACCCAGAGCGCGGAAAAGTTCTCTGACAAACCTGCGGTGCAGGGCCGCAACCACGCAGCCACACCCACTGCCCCGAAGTGATCACGTCCAGGCCAGCTCCTGCGAGAGCCGAAATCGCGATCACCTGGCGCGCTGGGCCTACCCGGCCCATTCAAGGACTCAAAGGTTTCAGCAGGTGCTGG
>CAISJH010000048.1 GCA_903885585.1 uncultured beta proteobacterium | reverse complement strand
TGCGCAGGGGCCTCACAAGCCCTTATGCCTGAATGGGGCCCAACCCCAGGCGTCGGGCCTCCCAGCGCCACAAGCGCTCGGTGGCCACCAGCACCACCACGTAGCGCACGACATGCAAGGCCGTGACGGTGGGCACCCCCAGCTGCAGCACCTTGGCGGTGATGCACATCTCGGCAATGCCGCCGGGTGAAGTGCCCAGCACCAGCGTGGCAGGGCTCTGCCCGGTCAGGCTGGCCAGCACCGCGGCGAAGAGCGCCGAGGCCACGATCATCGCCACCGTGCCGACACCGACGGCAACCAGCCAACGCGGCGCCGCGCGCACGAAGCCGGGTGTAAAGCGCACGCCCAAGGCCACCCCGATGAAGAGCTGGCCGGCGTTCGACAAGGGCTTGGGCAGGGAAGTGAGCTGCACATCACTGGCCGTCAACAGGATGGACACGCCCAGCGCACCCAGCACCCAGGGGTTGGGGCCGCCCAAGCGCCTGATCACTGCAATGCCGGCGGCCGTGAGCGCCAGCAAGACCGCCAGCCCCTCCAGCCGGAAGGTCTGCGCCCCCGGCACGCTCAGGTCCGTGCCGTGGACGTCCAGCCATTGCAGGGCAAAGGGAATGGTCATCACCACCAGCATCAGACGCAGCGAGTGGCTGGCCGCCACCAGATCCACTCGGCCGCCGCGCCGGTCGGCCATCAACGCCATCTCCGAGGCGCCGCCGATGGCCGCGGCAAAGAAGGCCGTCTCCCGCCCCATGCCCGGCTGCGAGCGCTGGGTCCACCACAGCCAGCGGTAGAAGCCGTAGCCGATCAGCAGCGCCCAGGCCACCGCCAACACGATGGGCAGCGCCAGGGTCGGCAGCAGCGCCACCACCTGCGGCGTGAAGTACAGGCCCAGCGCCATGCCGATCGTCCACTGACCCACGTTGCGCAGCACGGGCTCCGAGCGCACAGGCAGGCCCACCAGGGCGGCCACGGCGGTGGCCATCAAAGGGCCGATCATCCAGGGCAGCGGCGAGCGCAGGGCCTCGCACGCCAGGGCGGCAGCGCAGGCCAACGCCAGCGTGACCACCAGCCAGACGCCGCGACGCCAGGCGGCGCCGCTGAACCGCAGCTGCCTGGTCAAGCCGTCGACGCCGCGTTGTCAGGCGCACCGGCCTCGGCGTAGTCGGTGTAGCCGGCCGCGCCGCCGCCGTAGTATGTCTTGCGGTCCGACGGGCTCCAGGGCAGGTCTTCGCGCAAGCGGCGCCCCAGGTCCGGGTTGCCGATGAAGGGCCGGCCGAAAGCCACCAGGTCGGCCTGCCCGGAGGCCACGGCCTGCAGCGCCAGGGCACGGTCGTAGCCGTTGTTCACCATCCAGGGGCCGCCAAAGCTGCGGCGCAGAGTGGCGTAGTCGAAGGGCGCGATGTCGCGCGCCCCGCCCGTCTGGCCCTCCACCACGTGCAGGAACGCCAGGCGCTGCGGTGCCAGGCGCTCCACCATGCGCTCGACCACCCGGCCATAGGTGGCCTGCGGGTGGCTGTCCTGCCCGGAGTCGTTGACCGGGCTCACGGGCGACAGGCGCACGCCCGTGCGCCCGGCACCCACCTCGCCCGCCACCGCCGCCACCACCTCGGTCAGCAGCCGCGTGCGGTTCTCCAGCGAGCCGCCCCACTCGTCGCTGCGGTCGTTCAGGTTGTCGCGCAGGAACTGGTCGAGCAGGTAGCCGTTGGCCGCGTGAATCTCCACGCCGTCAAAGCCGGCGTCGATGGCGCAGTGCGCAGCGTGAGCGTAGTCAGCCACCAGGGCCGTCACTTCCTCGCTGCTCAATGCCCGCGGTGCCGAGCAAGGATGGAGCTCGCCGGCGATCCAGGTCCGGACCTGCGCCGCCCGGGCCGTGGACGACACGGGTGCGCCGCCGTCCGGCTGCAGGCTGGTGTGAGAGATGCGGCCCACGTGCCAGAGCTGGCAGACGATGCGGCCGCCGCGCGCGTGCACGGCATCGGTCACGAGGCGCCAACCGTCCACCTGGGCCCGGTTGTAGACACCCGGCGTGTCGCCGTAGCCTTGGCCCTGCGGGCTGATCTGCGCGGCCTCGCTGATGAGCAGGCCGGCACCCGTCTGCGGGTCGGCCCGCTGGCCGTAGTAGGCGGCCATCAGGGCGTTGGGCACCCCGTCCGGGGCGCGGTTGCGAGTCAGCGGCGCCATGACGACGCGGTTAGCCAGGTCGATGTCGCCCAGGCGAATGGGGTCGAAGAGAGTGGGCATGGAGTGTGCGGGGGCCGCAAGCGGCCATGGGCATGCAGATCGCCGCATTCTCGGGCCCCGCGCCAGCGCGTACAGTCCACCCCCCATGCTCGCCTACCGTCACGCCTTCCATGCCGGCAACCACGGCGATGTGCTCAAGCACATCGCTATGATGCTCGTGCTGCGCTACATGAACCAGAAGGAGAAGGGCTGGCGCTTCGTGGACACGCACGCCGGCGCGGGCGGCTACTCGCTGCACAGCACCTACGCCAAGAAGAACGGCGAGTACACGCAAGGCGTGGGTCGGCTGTGGGGCCGCACGGACGTGCCCGCGCCCGTGGCCGACTACCTGGACCTGATCCGCCAGTTCAACGGCGGCAGCACGCTCAAGCAGTACCCCGGCTCACCGGCGATTGCCAACGCGCTGTGCCGCGAGCAGGACCAGTTGCGCCTGTTCGAGATGCACCCCACCGACTACCGGGTGCTGGCCTCCTACCTGGCCGAGGAGCCGGGCGTGGAAGTGAAGATGAGCGACGGCTTCGAGGGCCTGAAGTCGCGCCTGCCGCCGCCCACCCGGCGCGGCGTGGTGCTGATGGACCCGAGCTACGAGCTCGACCGCGACTACAGCCGCGTGGTCACGGCGCTGCGCGACGGCATGCAGCGCTTTGCCGAGGGCACCTTCATGGTCTGGTACCCGCTGGTGGGCAAGCTGCCGGCGGTGCAACTGCCCAAGCGGCTGAAGGCGCTGGCGCCCAAGCGCTGGGTGCATGCCCGCCTGACCGTGCAGCCGTTTGATGCCCGTGGCTTCGGCATGGCCGGCAGCGGCGTGTTCATCATCAACCCGCCGCACACCCTGCACGCCGAACTGAACAGCCTGCTGCCCTGGCTGCACGAGGCGCTCAAGCAGTTCGACGGCGGCGGCTGGGTGCTGGAGCAGAAGGCGGATTGATCTGGCGCGCTGACGCCCTCACCCCACCCCGCGCGCTCGGTCGTCCTTGAACTGCTTTCGGAAGGCCTCGAAGCGGTCCTCCTCCAGCGCCTGCCGCACCTCGCTCATCAGGTTCAGGTAGTAGTGCAGGTTGTGGATGCTGGCCAGCATGGGGCCGAGCATCTCGCCGCAGCGGTCCAGGTGATGCAGGTAAGCGCGGCTGCAGCCGCCGCTGACCGTGCCGTCGGCGCGCGTGGCGCCCTGGCAGGCGTAGCAGGCGCAAGTGGGGTCCAGCGGGCGCGCGTCGCTCTTGTGGCGGGCGTTGCGGATCTTCAGGTCGCCAAAGCGGGTGAACAGGTGGCCGTTGCGGGCGTTGCGCGTGGGCATGACGCAGTCGAACATGTCCACGCCGCAGGCCACCCCGTCCACCAGATCTTCGGGCGTGCCCACGCCCATGAGGTAGCGCGGCTTGTGCGCCGGCAGGCGGTGCGGCGTGTGCGCCATGATGCGCAGCATCTCGTCCTTGGGCTCGCCCACGCTCACGCCGCCGATGGCGTAGCCGGGGAAGTTCAGCTCGGTCAGGGCGTTCAGCGACTCCTCGCGCAGGTTCTCGAACATGCCGCCCTGCACGATGCCGAACAGGGCGTTCGGGTTTTCCAGCCGGGCGAATTCGGCCTGGCTGCGACGGGCCCAGCGCAGGCTGAGTTCCATCGACGCGCGGGCTTCCCTTTCGGTGGTGAGGTGGCCCTTGGTTTCGTAAGGGGTGCACTCGTCGAACTGCATGACGATGTCGGAGTTGAGCACCGTCTGGATCTGCATGCTCACCTCGGGCGTGAGGAAGAGCTTGTCGCCGTTGACCGGCGAGGCGAACTTCACACCCTCCTCGCTGATCTTGCGCATCTCGCCCAGGCTCCACACCTGGAAGCCGCCGCTGTCGGTGAGGATGGGCTTGTGCCAGTTCTCGAAGCCGTGCAGCCCGCCCAGGCTCTTCATGATGTCCAGGCCCGGGCGCATCCACAGGTGGAAGGTGTTGCCCAGGATGATCTGCGCGCCCATCTCCTCCAGCGAGCGCGGCATCACGCCCTTGACCGTGCCGTAGGTGCCCACGGGCATGAAGATGGGCGTCTGCACCACGCCATGGTTCAGCGTGAGCCGCCCGCGCCGGGCCAGGCCCTCGGTCTTGAGGAGTTCGAACTTCAGCATGGGGCGGATTGTCGGGGCGGCCCGCAGGCTGTCCTGGTTCAGACAGACTCAGACAGACGCTGAGCCGGCCCGCTCCAAAAGCATCGCATCCCCGTAACTGAAGAAGCGGTAGCGCTGCGCGATGGCGTGGCGGTACAGCGCCATGACATGGGCATGGCCGGCGAAGGCGCTGACCAGCATCATCAGCGTGCTCTTGGGCAGGTGGAAGTTGGTGATCAGGCGGTCGACCACGCGGAACTGAAAGCCCGGCGTGATGAAGATGTCGGTATCGCCCGTGGTGGGCTGCAGCACGCCGCCGCGGGCGGCGGATTCCAGCGAGCGCACCGTGGTCGTGCCCACGGCCACGATGCGGCCGCCGGCCGCGCGCGTGGCCTGGATCGCGTCGACGGTCTGCGCACCCACCTCGTACCACTCGCTGTGCATGCGGTGATCTTCGATGCGGTCGGCCCGCACGGGCTGGAAGGTGCCGGCGCCCACGTGCAGGGTCACGCGTGCTGTGCCCACGCCGCGCGCATGAAGGGCCTCCAGCACGGCCTCGTCGAAGTGCAGCGACGCCGTCGGTGCCGCCACCGCGCCGGGCCGCGCGGCGAAGACGGTCTGGTAGCGGCGTTCGTCGTCGGGTGCATCCTCGTGCGTGATGTACGGCGGCAGCGGCACGTGGCCAAAGGCCTCGAGCAGCGCAAAGGGGTCTGCAGGCAGGGCCAGGTGGAACAGCTCGCCATCCGGGCCGCAGCGGCCCAGCACCTCGGCATCAAAGCCTTCTTCAAACGAGACCGATGCCCCGCCTGACCGGCGCCCGAACCGGACCACGCTGCCCGGCTTGGGCGACTTGCTCGCCCGCAGATGGGCCCAGACCGCATGCGGCACCCCGGACGCCCCCTGGGCTGAGGGCAGCACCCGCTCCACCAGCGCCTCCACCGCGCCACCGCTGGCCTTGCGGCCGAACAGGCGGGCCTTGATCACGCGGGTGTCGTTGAAGACCAGCAGGTCGCCCGGCGAGAGCAGGCCCGGCAGGTCGCGAAAGATCCGGTCCACGGGCGCCTGTGCGGCGCCATCGAGCAGGCGCGAGGCGCTGCGCTCGGGCGCCGGGTGCTGGGCGATCAGCTCGGGCGGGAGCTCGAAGTCGTAGTCGGCAAGGGCAAGGGTCATGGGCGGGCGTAGGAACCAGGCGCGGAAGCGGGGCCGGTCGTGGGGAAGATCGAACCAGCCGGGCGCAGCCTATCGGCTTCTGCGGGCAGGCGCTGAAGCCAACCGCCAAGGGCCCACTCCTCGTAGACCCAGTCCTGGTCGATCTTCAGCACGCCAGAAGGCGGCTCCAGCGGCACCTCGGGCACGCCCTTGAGCGCGGTGGCCATGTAGTCGATCCAGATCGGCAGGGCCAACCCCCCGCCGGACTCGCGCTCGCCCAGGCTGCGCGGCTCGCTGTAGCCCACCCAGGCCACCGCCGCGACGCTGGGGTGGAACCCCGCAAACCAGGCGTCCAGCGCGTCGTCGGTGGTGCCGGTCTTGCCGTAGAGATCGCTGCGGCCGAGCGTGGCCTGCGCGCGCGCGGCAGTGCCCACACGCGTGACATCCTGCAGCAGGCTGGTGGTGACGAAGACGTTGCGCGCCGGCAGCACGCGTGCCTCCTCGGCCAGGGGCGCGGGGGGTGGCGCCTCGAAGAGCACGCGGCCCTGGGCGTCGGTGATGCGCTCCACCAGCACCGGGTCCACCCGCCAGCCGCCATTGGCAAACGTGGCGTAGGCGCGCGCCATCTGCAGCGGCGTGACGCTGCCCGTGCCCAGCGCAAGGGTGAGGTTGTCGGGCTGGCGCGCCGCATCCAGCCCCAGGCGGCCGGCCCACTCGCGCACCGGGCCCACGCCCACCTGCTGCGCCACGCGCACGCT
>CAISJH010000047.1 GCA_903885585.1 uncultured beta proteobacterium | reverse complement strand
CCCGCCGCTGCACCTCGCCCGACAACTGCACTGCGGCGCGCGACAGCATCTGCGGCAGCTGGCCGGTTTGCTCGCCCAGACGCGCAAACATGGCCAGCAGGCCCGGAAAGCGCTTCTTGGCTGCCAACGCGCTGGCCAGCGGCGCACCCTCGCGCACCTGCACCAAGGCGTCCAGCGCGTCGGCCCGCATGGCGCGGTTGCCCAGGGTTTCGGCGGCGGCCTGCAGGGCCTTGAGGATGGGCACACCCGCGCCCGCCAGCATGGCCAGGGTGCCGGCAAAGCGCGCGGCGTTGTAGCCCCGGGCCAGCCGGCCCACCAGCGGCAGGCGCAGCCAGGCGGCGTCCATGCGCAGGCGCACCGCGTCCTGGCGGCGCAGCACCACCAGGGCGGTGATGCCGCCCGCCACGGCCAGCGCGACCAGCCAGCCCCAGTCCCGGGCAAAGCGGCTCAACCCCAGCATGGCCACCGTCAGCAGGGGCAGTGAGCGTCGCGAGCTGGTGAACACGCTGGCCACCTGGGGCACCACGTAGGTGACGAGGAAGATGACGATGAGCAAGGCGATGCCCGAGACGATGGCCGGGTACAGCGAGGCGCCGATCAACTTGGATTTCAGCGCCTGGCGCTCCTCCAGGTCATCGGCCAGCTTCTCCAGTACCTGGCCGAGTGCGCCACCCTGCTCGCCTGCGCCCACCACGGCACGGTAGACCTCGTCGAACTCGCGAGGCGCGGTGGACAGCGCCTGCGCAAAGCTGTGGCCGGCGTTGACCTCGCTGCGCAGCCGGGCCACCAGCTCGCGCTGGCGGGGCTGCTCGGCCTCATCGGCCAGGGCGGTGAGGGCCCGCTCCAGCGGCAGGCCGGCACCCACCAGGCCGGCCAGCTGCCGCGTCCACACCGTCAGCTCCGCGCCCTGGAAAACGCGGCGTCCGAAGCCTTGTCCCGTACCGCCCTGCGGGCTGGCCTCCACGGCCCCCACTTCCAGAGGCACCAGGCCGCGCGATCGCAGCTGGCTGCGCACGGCGCGCGCCGTGTCAGCCTCCAGCACGCCCGTCTGGGACTTGCCGGCGGCATCCACGGCCTCAAAGCGGAAGGCGGGCATGGGCGTGAGGGTCAGGCGTTGAAGGGTTCAGGGGGTGAGGGGTGCCGGACTCTGCGGGTGCTGTCAGGCTTCAAGCAGTTCATTCGCTTCAGTCACTTCAGTCGCGCGTGACGCGCAGCACTTCCTCGGCCGATGTCACGCCGGCGGCGACGAGACGCGCGCCATCCTCGCGCATCGGTCGCAGGCCGGCGCGCTGCGCGGCGGCCGTGAGCTCGCTCTCTGCCGCCCGGTTGTGGATCAGCGCGCGCACATCGTCGTCGGCGGTCATCAATTCATAGACGCCTGTGCGCCCCTTGTAGCCGGTGTGGCCGCAGGCGGCGCAGCCCACCGGGTGCCAGCGGCCCTGGGCGTCCTGCCGGCAACACTCAGGGCACAGCTTGCGCACCAGGCGCTGCGCCAGCACGCCCAGCAGGCTGGAGCTCAGCAGGAAAGGCTCCACGCCCATGTCAGTCAGGCGCGTGACGGCCGATGGTGCGTCGTTCGTGTGCAGCGTGGCCAGTACCAGGTGGCCGGTGAGCGAGGCCTGGATGGCGATCTGCGCGGTCTCGTAGTCGCGGATCTCGCCGATCATGATCACGTCCGGGTCCTGGCGCAGGATGGCGCGCAGCGCCTTGGCAAAGCTCAGGTCGATCTTGGCGTTGACCTGGGTCTGACCGATGCCGGGCAGCTCGTACTCGATCGGGTCTTCCACCGTCAGCACGTTGGTGGTGGCGGTGTCCATGCGCGCCAGCGAGGCGTACAGCGTGGTGGTCTTGCCCGAGCCCGTGGGCCCGGTGACGAGGACGATGCCGTGCGGCTGGTGGATCAACCGGTCAAAGCCCTGCAGCACCTCGCCGCTCATGCCCAGGGCCTCCAGGCTGAAGCGTGTCTCGGTCTTGTCCAGCAGGCGCAGCACCGCGCGCTCGCCATGCGCCCCGGGCAGGGTGGAGACCCGCACGTCGATGGCCCGCGTGCCCAGGCGCAGCGAGATGCGCCCGTCCTGCGGCAGGCGCTTTTCGGAGATGTCGAGCTCGGCCATGATCTTCAGGCGCGAGATCAGCGCGGCGTGCAGCGCCTTGTTGGGCTGCACCACCTCGCGCAGCGTGCCGTCCACGCGGAAGCGCACGGCACTGCTGCGCTCGTAGGGCTCGATGTGGATGTCGCTCGCCCCGTCGCGCACGCCCTGGGTGAGGAGCGCGTTGAGCATGCGGATGATGGGCGCGTCGTCGGCGGCCTCCAGCAGGTCTTCCACGGCCGGCAGATCCTGCATCAGGCGCGACAGATCGACCGCACTCTCCACTTCGCCCACCACCGCGGCGGCGCTGCTCTCGCCACCGGCATAGGCTGCCGCAATGCGGGTGTCCAGTTCACGGGAGGACTCCCGCTGCAGCATGTCGACGCTGTGCAGGCGCAGCACTTCCGACAGCGCCGAGGTGGAGGTCTGGGGCGCCGTCCAGAGCACACGCTGGTGCCCGTCGTCCTGCAGCAAGACGTGGTGCGCCTTGGCAAAGGCGTAAGGCAGAGGGTGGCGCATGGTCAAGCCGCGCTCAAGGCGTGGTCTTGGGAGCGGGGGTTGTCACTGGCGCGGCCGGCGCCTGCGCAGGCGTTTGAAGCCCGGGCCTCAGCGGCGGCAGCACAGGCGTGTCCTTCAGCGGCAGCATCGGGTGAGGCGCTGGCTGTGCATCCTTCTGCTGCGCGCGGATGAGGTCGTAGCGGTTCAGGCTCAGGCGGTCGCCCGCTGGCGCGTCGCGCAGCACTACCGGCCGCAGGAACACCATCAGGTTGGTGCGGTTCTTGGTGCGGCTCTCGCTGCGGAACAGCGCCCCCACGCCCGGGATGTCGCCCAGCAACGGGATCTTGGACTTGTTCTCGATGAAGCGGTCTTCGATCAGGCCGCCCAGCACGATGATGCCGCCGTCGTCCACGACCACGTTGGTCTCTATCTGGCGCTTGTTGGTCGAGGGCCCGGCATTCGTCGTGCCCGGGGCCACCTTGTCGCTGACGCTGGAGGACTCCTGGAAGATCGTCATGCGCACCGTGCCGGCCTCGCCGATCTGCGGCTTGATGCGCAGCGTGATGCCCACGTCCTTGCGCTCGATGGTCTGGAACGGGTTGGTGATCTGCGAGCCGGTGCTGGTGAACTGGCCGGTGACAAAGGGCACGTTGCTGCCCACGACAAACTTCGCTTCCTCGTTGTCCAACGTGATGAGGTTGGGGGTGGAAATGATGTTGGTGCTGGTCTGGCTTTGCAGCGCGCGCGCGATGGCTGACAGCGCGTACACGCCGCCGTAGTTGCGGATCAGGCCGATGTTCAGGCCCTCGCCCAGGTTGATCTGCCCCGCGGCCGCGCCCGTCTGCAACCCGATGATGTTGCCGCTGGCGCCGAAGTTGGTGCCCACGCCGATGAGGTTGGTGTCGCCCCGGCTGCCGATCAGGCCCTGCCACTGGAAGCCGAAGTCCGCAGCGTTGTCGCCCGACACCTCCACGATCATGCTCTCGATGTAGACCTGCGCGCGGCGCGTGTCGAGCTGATCGATCATGGCGCGCACCTGGCGGTACAGCGGCTCGGGCGCCGTGATGATCAGTGAGTTGGTGGCCGGGTCAGCCTGGACGAAGCCGCCCGTGGACGGTTGCGCGGCCGCAACGACGGGGGCCGTGGCCGCTGCGCCTTGCGCTCCCATGCCGGCGTTGGCGGTGCCAGAGGTCGCCGTGCCGCCCAAACCTCCCATGGTGGGGCCGGTGGCTCCGGTGCCCGCGCTGCCGCTGGCAAAGGCCGCCCGCAGCACGGTGGCCAGCCGCACGGCATCGGCATTGCGCAGGTGTACCACCCACATGTTGCCTTGCGGCCCGCCACCCTGGGCCGGCCGGTCGAGCTTGTCGATGTTGGCCAGCGTCATGGCCAGGCGCGCGCGGTTGGGTGCTCGCACGATGAGCGAGTTGCTGCGCGAGTCCGCCACCACGGTCACGCCGCCTGCCGAGGCGGCGCCGGGCACGGCCGGGGCGCCGCCTACCGACAGGCGCTGCACCAGCTGCGCCAGATCGGCTGCCACGGCATGCTTGAGCGGCACCACCTCCAGGTCGGTCGTGGCCGGCGCGTCCAGGGCCGCAATGATCTTGCCCAGGCGCTGCAGGTTGTCGGCGTAGTCGGTGATCACCACGGTATTGCTGCCCGGGCTGACGTTGATGGTGTTGTTGGCCGTGATCAGCGGCCGCAGCACCGTCACCAGGTTGTTGGCGTTCTCGTAGCGCAGGGTGAAGATCTGCGTCAGCACCTGGTCGGCGCGCGCCGTGGCTTCGCCCACCACCACGGTGCCGGCCTGCAGCTTGGCATCGGCCTCGGGCACGACCTTCAGCAGGCCGGCGCTCTCCACCATCGCAAAGCCCAACCCCCGCAGTGCCGAGAGGTAGCTTGCGTAGGCCTCGCGGACGGTCTGAGGTTGCTCGCTGTAGACCGTGATGCTGCCCTTGACTCGGGGGTCCACCGCGATCTGGCGCTCGATCATCGCCGCGAAGGCCCGCGTCACGGCCTCGACATCGGCGTTGACGAAGTTGACCGTCACCTTGGTGCGCGAGCGCATGGCGCGCGTGTCCGGCTGGGGGGCCGTGCTGCCCTGCGGG
>CAISJH010000046.1 GCA_903885585.1 uncultured beta proteobacterium | reverse complement strand
GGACGTCGCGCGTCGCGCTCCACCAGTTCTTGGGCATGTTCGGGGTCAAGCTCATTCGCCTTGCGTGCGGGTCTGAATCATTGTGCGCCGGGGCCGGTGGCGAGTCGGGCCGCGTCACGGTCATTCGTGACAATGCGTGGTGATGCATCTTGATTGAACCAGAGGTCCTGTCAGCCCATGTCCCCCCCTGTCCTCCAAAGTCTGATTGCCGACCGTTGGGTCGGCACTGAACCCGCCAGCCTGCTGCGCAGCGCCATCGACGGCAGCGCGGTGGCCCACACCCATGCCGAGGCGATTGACTTCGCGCAAGCAGTCCACCACGCGCGCACCGTGGGCGTGCCCGCGTTGCTGAAGCTGGACTTCCAGCAGCGCGCCAGTCTGCTGAAGGCCCTGGCGGCCTACCTGCTGGAGCGCAAGGAGGTGCTCTACGCCCTCTCGCGCCACACCGGTGCCACACGGGCCGACAGCTGGATCGACATCGAAGGCGGCACCGGCACGCTCTTCGCCTATGCCGGCGTGGGCGCGGGCGATCTGCCCTCGGGCAATGTGGTGCACGAGGGCCCGGCGATGCCGCTGGGCAAGACGGGGGTGTTTGCCGGCACGCACATTCTGGTGCCCCGGCGCGGTGTGGCGGTGCACATCAACGCCTTCAACTTCCCTATCTGGGGCTTGCTGGAGAAGTTTGCGCCCAGCTTCCTGGCGGGCATGCCCTGCATCGGCAAGCCGGCCACCGCCACCAGCTACCTCACGGAAGCGGTGGTGCGCATGATCCACGACTCCGGCCTGCTGCCCCCCGGCAGCCTGCAACTGGTCATCGGCGCCACGGGTGACCTGCTGGACCGCCTTAGCGAGGCTGACGTGGTCACCTTCACCGGCTCGGCCGACACCGCTGCGCGCCTGCGCGTGCACCCCAACCTGGTGGCACGCTCCATCCCCTTCAATGCCGAGGCCGACTCCCTCAACTGCGCGGTGCTGGCACCCGAGGTGGGGCCTGATGACGAGGCCTTCGACCTGTTCGTCAAGGAGGTGGCCCGCGAGATGACGGCCAAGGCTGGGCAGAAGTGCACCGCCATCCGCCGTGCCATCGTGCCGCGCCGGCACATGGATGCGGTGGCTGAAAGACTGGCCGCGCGCCTGGCCAAGACGGTGGTGGGCGACCCCGCCGTGGAGGGCGTGAAGATGGGTGCGCTGGCCTCCAAGGCGCAGCAGGCTGACGTGGCCGAGCGCGTGGCGCTACTGGCGCGCGGCAATGAAGTGGCGTTCAGTGCCGAGGCGGGCCGGGCCCCAGGCACTGCGTTCTCACCGCTGGGCGACGGCGTGGCCGGGGGCGCGTTCTTCAGCCCCACGCTGCTGCTGTGCCGCGATGGGTGGGCGAACACTGCCGTGCACGACGTCGAAGCCTTCGGCCCCGTGAGCACGCTGATGCCTTACGACGAACTGGACGAGGCTGTCGCGTTGGCCGCGCGCGGCCGCGGCAGCCTGGTGTCCACGCTGGTGACCACCCGCCCCCAGGTGGCGGCGTACGTCGTGCCGCAGATGGCCGCGATGCACGGCCGCGTGCACATCCTGGACCCGCAGGCCGCGCCCGAGTCCACCGGCCATGGCTCGCCGCTGCCTCAGCTCAAGCACGGCGGCCCGGGCCGTGCCGGCGGGGGCGAAGAACTCGGCGGCGTGCGTGCCGTCAAGCACTACCTGCAGCGCGCGGCGGTGCAGGGCTCGCCCACCATGCTGGCCGCAGTGACGGGCGAGTACGTGCGCGGCGCGGCGGTGCAGGAGTCTGAACTGCACCCCTTCCGCAAGTGGTACGACGACCTGGCCATTGGCGACAGCCTGCTGACGCACCGGCGCACCGTCAGCGAGGCTGACATCGTGGCCTTCGGTGGCATCTCGGGCGACTACTTCTACATGCACTTCGACGAGATCGCGGCCAAGGAAAGCCCGTTCGGCAAGCGCATCGCCCACGGCTACTTCGTGCTCTCGGCGGCGGCGGGGCTCTTCGTCTCGCCCTCGCCCGGCCCGGTGCTGGCCAACTATGGCCTGGACACCCTGCGCTTCGTCAAGCCCGTGGGCATTGGTGACACCATCCAGGCGCGGCTGACCTGCAAGCGCAAGACCGACAAGCCCGCCCGCAAGGGACAGCCCCCACAAGGCGTGGTGGCCTGGGACGTGCAGGTGACCAACCAGCTGGGTGAGCTGGTGGCCAGCTACGACATCCTGACGCTGGTGTTGAAGCGGCCGGGGGAGCCTGCTTGACGGCTGACGCTCAGCGTGGCCGGCAGCTCGGATTGCGCGAGGGGACTGATTGAACCCACCGGTCAGGGCGGCACGGCATCACGCGGCTGCCACCACCTTTCGTCTGGTCAGGGGCGCGATCGCATGAGCGCCATCCAAGCCGCCACCCCTGGCCGCGCTCATGCAAGGCGTGGCCCCGACTTGCACATGGAACACGAATGACAGAAAGCAAACGCACCGCCTTGTGGCTGGTTCTGCTGGCCGCAGCCGGAACCTTCGCGCTGACCATGGGCACGCGCCAGACCATGGGGCTGTTCCTGTCGCCGCTGAATACCGCCACCGGCCTGGGCCTGGCCAGCATCAGCCTGGCCTTCGCGTTCGGGCAGTTGTGGTGGGGGCTTACGCAGCCATTCGC
Source organism: uncultured beta proteobacterium (assembly GCA_903885585.1). Lineage (GTDB taxonomy): Bacteria > Pseudomonadota > Gammaproteobacteria > Burkholderiales > Burkholderiaceae_C > Rubrivivax. The sequence continues at coordinate 400 of CAISJH010000046.1, read as the reverse complement.
GGGTGCCATGGCCGACAAGATCGGCGCCGGGCGCGTGCTCTTCGTTGGCGCCCTGCTGGTGGCCGTAGGCACCTTCATCACGCCCTACATGACCAGCACCTGGGGGCTGATCCTGGCCATCGGTGTGCTGTCGGCGGGTGGGGCGGGCATGGCGGGGCCGGCCGTTCTGATGGCTGCGACGACGCGGCTGATCCCACCCGAACGCCGGGGTCTGGCTGCGGGCATCGTCAACGCGGGCGGCTCCTTCGGTCAGTTCGCCCTGGCCCCCATCGCGGCCACGCTGATCGTGGCTCTGGGCTGGGCCAACGCGATGCAGGTGATGGGCCTGCTGGTGTTGCTGTGCCTCCCAGCGGCATTCCTGCTGCGAGGCAATGCACTGCAGGCCGCACCCGCTGGCCAG
>CAISJH010000045.1 GCA_903885585.1 uncultured beta proteobacterium | reverse complement strand
GTGCCGACCTCGCGCCAGCTGTAAGAGCGCCAGATGCCCAGGTCCTTCTGCCGCATCATGGGCGCATCGCCCAGCTCGGCCACACGCTGCCAGAAGAGCTCGTGAGCGGTCTCGAAGGGCAAGGCCTGGGGCTCCCAGCCGAACTGCGAGCCCGCCACGATGCGATGAGGATCCAGGGCCACAGCGCTCATCTCCAAGTCTTCTTCTTCTTCCAGCGACGCTCGCCGCGCACACCGGCTTCCTTCATGCCCAGGTAGAACTCCTTGATGTCCTCCTTCTCGCGAAGGCGGTCACAGGTGTCCTCCATGACAATGCGCCCGTTCTCCAGCACATAGCCATAGTCGGCGGCGTTCAGCGCCATGTTCGCGTTTTGCTCCACCAGCAAAATAGTGGTGCCGCGCTCGCGGTTGATGCGCACGACGATCTCGAAGATCTCTTTCGTGAGCTTGGGGCTCAGGCCCAGGCTGGGCTCGTCCAGGAGGATCAACTCGGGCTGGGCCATCAGGGCCCGTGAGATGGCCAGCATCTGCTGCTGCCCCCCTGAGAGCAGCCCCGCGTCCTGCGCAGCCCGCTCCTTGAGGATGGGGAAGTAGCCGTAGACCATCTCCATGTCACGGGCTACACCGTCGCGGTCATTGCGGGTGTAGGCGCCCATGAGCAGGTTGTCGCGCACCGAAAGCAGCGGGAAGACCTCGCGTCCCTCGGGCACATGGCTCAGGCCCATGCGCACGATCAGCGCCGGGTCCTTGGCGGCGATGGACTCGCCCTTGAACTCGATGGTGCCCCGGCGCGGATCAATGATCCCGGAAATGGTCTTGAGGATGGTGCTCTTGCCCGCACCATTGGAGCCGAGCACAGTGGCGATCTGCCCGCGCTTGACCTCAAGACTGACGCCTCGGATGGCCTTGATCGGCCCGTAGGCACTCTCCACGTTGGCCAGCGCCAGCAGAACGCCTTCGCTCATGACGGCCTCCGCAGCGAAGAGACATCTTCGACCGAGCCGAGGTAGGCCTCAATCACGCCTGGGTGCGTCTGCACCTCGCGCGGCGTCCCGGCCGCGAGCACCTGGCCCTGGTTGAGCGCCACGACCCGGTCAGACACGCGCGACACCAGCGTCATGTCGTGCTCCACCATCAGCACCGTGATGCCCAGCTGGTCACGGATGTCCTCGATCCAGAAGGCCATGTCCCCGGTTTCCTCCACGTTCAGGCCCGAGGAGGGCTCGTCCAGCAGCAGCAGCCTGGGTTCGGTGGACAGCGCCCGCGCCAGCTCCACCACCTTGCGCACCCCGTAGGGCAGGCCGGCGATCATGGTGTCGCGGTAGGCCTGCAGATCCAGGAAGTCGATCACCTCCTCCACCTTGCGGCGGGAGGCCAGCTCCGCCTCGCGCGCCGAGCGGTTGAAGAGCAGATCGCTCCACACCCCCGTCTTGCGGTGGCGGTGACGGCCGATCAGCAGATTGTGCAAAACGGTCGCGTGCTCGAACAGCTCGATGTTCTGGAAGGTACGCGCGATGCCCAGTGAGGCGATCTCATGCGGCGCCACCCCCGTGATGTCGCGGCCGAGGAAGCTGATGCTGCCGGCCGTGGGCTCGTAGATGCGGCTGATGAGGTTGAAGACCGTGGTCTTGCCCGCGCCGTTGGGCCCGATGAGGGTGAAGACTTCGCCCTCCTGAACATCGAAGCTGACGTCGTTGACCGCCAGCACGCCACCGAAGCGCACGCTCAAGTTGCGGGCGGAAAGAAGAGGCGCGCTCATTTCAGGCGATCCGATTTCTGGAACGACTTCTGCCGCTTGAACATGCCCTTGCGGTAGAACGGGAAGAGGCTGAAGTACGTTCGGATCTTGAGCCAGCGGCCGTACATGCCCATGGGCTCGAACAGCACGAAGAGCACCAGCACCGCGCCATAGACGGCGGACTTCAGGCCCGGCGCTTCAGCCACGATGGTTGGCAGAAACCCCTTGGACGCCGAAATCAACTGCGGCATGGTGATGAGGAAGACCGCACCGAAGAACACACCGTGAATGGAACCCAGGCCGCCGATGACCACCATCAGCAGCAGATCGATGGACTGGATGATGTTGAACTGGTCAGGCGACAGAAAGCGCAGGTTGTGCGCGTACAAGGCTCCACCGATGCCCGCCAGCGCGGCCGAGATGGCGAAAGACAGCGTCTTGTAATAGGCCAGATGAATGCCCATGCTCTGGGCCGAAATCTCGGAATCGCGGATAGCCACGAACGCCCGCCCGGTGGGCGAGCGCAGCAGGTTCAACACACCCAGGGTCGCCACGACCGTGATCACCAGGCAGAGGAAGTAGAACTCCCCACCCGAACCCACCACCCAACCAAACATCTCTGGCGACTTGACATTGAGCCCGGAGTTGCCGCCGGTCACGCTCTCCCAGCGAGCGAAAACTTCTTCGAGGATGAAGCCGAAGGCGAGCGTGGCCATGCCCAGGTAGATGCCCTTGACCCGCAACGCCGGCAAGCCCACCACCACCCCCGCCAAAGCCGACAGGCCTGCCGAAACAGCCAGAGCCACAGGAAATGGCACGCCATGGTTGGTGAGCACCGCCTGGGTGTAGGCACCCACACCCAGGAAGGCGGCGTGCCCCAGCGAGAAGAGCCCTGTGAACCCGGCCAACAGCATCAGACCCAGGCCGACCACGCTGTAGATCAGCACATAGGTCAGTTGCGCGAGCCAGTACTCCTCCAGCCAAATGGGCGCGGTGCACAGCGCCACCATCAGCGCGCTGTACCAGAACACATGCCCACCATGCTTGGCCAGACGCAGGTCCTGCGAGTAGTCGGTCTTGAAGATGAATCGCATGGCGGCTTCTCTGTCTCAAACCTTCTTGCGAAGCTTCTCGCCGAACAGTCCGTTGGGACGCAACATCAGCATCATCAGCACCACGACATAAGCCGCCACATCCTTGAAGCCAGGGGGCAGGTAGAAGCCCGACAGCGACTCCACCACGCCAATGATCAGCCCCCCCACGATGGCCCCGGGCAGGCTGCCAAAACCACCCACCACCGCGGCCGGGAAGGCCTTGAGCCCGATGAAACCCATGTTGGCATGGACAAAGGTGATAGGCGCCAAAAGGATGCCCGCCACGGCGGCCACCGCCGCCGCCAAGGCCCAGACCAGGCCGTTGAGCTGACGCACGGGAATGCCCATGTAGTAGGCAGCAAGCTGGTTCTGGGACGAGGCCTGCATCGCGATGCCCAGCTTGCTGTAGCGGAACAGCGCGAACAGCGCGGCACACAGCAGCGCCGTCACCACGATGACCACCACCTGTTCGACGTTGATGACGAGGGTCCCCAGCTTCCAGATCTGGTCCTTGTAGGGCACGGGCAGCACGTGGGTCTCGGTGCCAATCGACGGCACCATGGTGATCAGCCCGCGCAACACATAGCCGATACCGATCGTCAACATGACGATCGAGAACGCCGGCTGGCCGAGGATGGGGCGGATGACCGCCCGCTCTGCCAGCAGTCCAAAGGCCGCCATGGCGGCGATGGAGGCCAGAACCGCCAGCCAGAACGGAAAACCCAGGAAGGTCATCGCGGCCAGCCCCGCGAAGGCCCCCAGCATCATGAGGTCGCCCTGGGCAAAGCTCACGGTCTCCGTGGCCTTGTAGATCAGCACGAAACCCAGCGCAATCAGGCCGTAGATACAGCCCTG
>CAISJH010000044.1 GCA_903885585.1 uncultured beta proteobacterium | reverse complement strand
CGTGGTGGCCTTGCGCCTGCGCAGCGACTACCTGGCCATCACCACCTTCGGCATCGCCGTCACCATCCAGCTGGTGGCCACCAACGCACAGTGGCTCACGGGGGGCACCTTCGGCGTGCAGTTCATCCCCAAGCCGCTGCAAGGCTGGCTGGGCACCGGCACGCCCTGGACGCTGGCCTACCTTGGCATGGTGGGCGCGCTGCTGCTGGCCGTCTACGCCGGGCTTCAGACCCTCACGCGCAGCCCCTGGGGCCGTGTGCTGCGCGCCATCCGCGAAGACGAGGGTGCAGCGGCATCGCTGGGCAAGAGGGCCTTCCTGTTCCGCCTGCAGAGCTTCGTCATCGGCAGCATGCTCATGGGCCTGGGCGGCGCGGTGTACGCGCACTTCGTGGGCTACATCGCTCCAGAAGACTTCCTGCCCATCCTGACCTTCCAGATCTGGGCCATGCTGATCGTCGGCGGCTCGGGCAACCACCGCGGCGCCGTGCTCGGGGCCTTCGTGGTGTGGGGCTTCTGGGCGGCCGCCGGTACCTTGTTGCGCGGCTTCATTCCCCCTTCGGAACAGGCACGGGCTGCAGCCCTGCAGGTGGTGCTGATCGGGGTGCTGATCGCGGTGATGCTGCTGTGGCGGCCGCGCGGGCTGATCGGCGAGCAGATCCACACCGACCGCTGACCACGAGAACACGCGCATGACGCTCTTCGCCTCCACCATCGCCCTGTCGGCGTTCCTGCTGTTCCTGGTGCAGCCCATCATTGCCAAGCAGATCCTGCCCTGGTTCGGCGGCTCGGCCGCGGTATGGACCACGTGCATGGTGTTCTTTCAGTTCACCCTGTTGGCGGGCTACTTCTATGCCGACACGATGGTACGCAAGGTGGCCCCGCGGCGGCAGGCCGTGGTGCACACCTCGCTGCTGCTGCTGAGCCTGGCGGTGCTGCCCATCGTGCCCAGCGAGGCGCTGAAGCCGGTGGACGGATCGGACCCAACGCTGCGCATCCTGGGCCTGCTGGCGCTGACCATCGGTCTGCCCTACCTGATGCTGTCCACCACCGGCCCCTTGGTGCAGGCCTGGTTTGCGCGCCGCTACGCCGGCGAGCGCGTCTACCGGCTGTACGCGCTGAGCAACGTGGCCTCGATGAGCGCCCTGGTGGCCTACCCACCGCTGATCGAACCCCTGACCAGCGCGCGCGTGCAGTCCTGGGGCTGGAGCACAGCCTACGGCCTGTTCGCGCTGCTGGCGGTGCTGTCGGCCTGGGCCGGGGCGCGCGCGGCGGCGTCGCCTGCGGGTGGAGCCACCCCCACAGGGTCAACGGCAGACCAGGCTGCGCCACCTGCCCCGCCTGAGACGGTGGCCGGTGCGACCGAAGCCGCACCCACCTGGGCACGCCAGGGGCTGTGGTTGCTGCTGTCGGCACTCGGCTCGGTGATGCTGCTGTCCAGCACCACCCACATCACGCAGAACGTGGCCTCCATCCCCTTCCTGTGGGTGCTGCCGCTGTCGCTGTACCTGCTGACTTTCATCCTGTGCTTTGACGGCCAGGGCTGGTACCGCGCCGCGTGGATGCGGCCGGCCACGGCCTTGTTGTGCACGGCCATGCTGGGGGCGCTGACCTGGCGGCTGAAGTGGCCTGAGGAGTGGCCCTGGATCGGCGTGGAAGAGGCCCTGATGCCCATCACCCAGGCCGTGCCGCTGTACGCCCTGGGCCTGTTTGCCGTGTGCATGTTTTGCCACGGTGAACTGGTGGCGCGCAAACCGGCACCGGCGCACCTCACGCGTTTTTACCTGATGGTGTCACTGGG
>CAISJH010000043.1 GCA_903885585.1 uncultured beta proteobacterium | reverse complement strand
TGGGCGCGCTGCCCGGGGCCCGCAGGTCAGCCCCCTGCTGCAGGTGCCGGCGCAGGTTCTCGAAGCCGGCCTCGTACACGCCCTGGGCCACCATGTCGCGCAGTTCGCGTTCCTGGCCCGGCGGCGTGGCGAAGGTGGACTCCCAATGCCAGAACGTGCGGCGCCCGTCGGTCACGGGCTTGAGCGTCACGGTGGCCACGTAGCGCTGCAGCGGTACGGTGGCTTCCACGATGCAGTAGGTGGACTTGTGCTGCACTTCGTCCAGCGTCAGCAGTTGCTCGCGGATGACATTGCCGTCCTTCAGACCGAAAGATCGGATGCAACCCACCTGGCTGGACGCCTGCCCGCCCTCGATGCGGCTTTGGTCCACCACGGCGTGCCATTGGTCGTGGCTGTTGAAGTCGCGCAGCACCGCCCACACGCGCTCGATGGGCGCGTCGATGATGGTGGAGCGGACGACCTTCTGCAGCACGACGGGCCCTGAAATCTCAGCGCGCTGGCTGGCCAGCCCGCCCCAGCCTGATCGCGCGTCGCGCCGACTGGTGGGTCATGGGATCAACGCCGCGCGAAGTGGCGCTTCAGGGCGTCAAAGCCGCCCTGGAAGACGCCGCCGCCGATGAGATCCGAAAGCTCGCGCTCCCGGCCCTCGGCGCACTCGAACTCGGCGCTCCACTCGGCAAAGCAGCGGTCGCCGTCGGTCACCGGCGTCAGCTTGAGGGTGGCGACGTAGTTGGCCACGCCCATGGGGCTTTCCAGGATCTCGTAGGTGCAGCTGAAGTCGTAGTCCGACAAGGCCAGCAGGCGCTCGCGGATCATGCCGCCGTCACGCGTGTGGAAGTGCCGTATGCAGCCCACGCGGTCGGACGGCTGCTGGTTCTCGATGCGGCTGTCGGCAATGGCCGGGTGCCAGGTGGGCAGGCCGTTGAAGTCGCGGATGCGGGCCCACACCGTGTCGGCGCTGGCCTCGATGACGCTGGAGACGTAGAGGCGGATCACGCTGCAGACCTCCGGTGATGCGCGGGCCGGCGCCTCATTCCTTGGCCTGTACGGCGGCCGCCGGCAGCGCCGCGACCCCGGAGGCCCCCGCGGCCAGGCGGCCGATATCGCCGCCTTCCAGGCCGATCTCGCGCAGCAGTTGGTCCACGATGGGCGCCTGGGCACGGAAGCGCAGCGCCGAGTTCACCACGTTGTCGGCAAAGCCGCCGTGGCCGGCATCTCCACCGCCGCCGACCCCACCACCACCGCCCGCCAGCCCTTCGACGTGCAGGATCTTGATGCCCTCGATGCGCTCCATGGGCTTGACCGATTCGCGGATGATGGCCTCGGCCTTCTCCACCAGCTTCAGGCGCAGCGCGGAGGCCCGTGCCTCGGGCGACAGCACGTTCTGCGCCTCGTTCATCAGGCGCGTGGCCTCGGCCTCGATCTCAGCGCGCACGCGGTGCGCCATGGCGCGGATGCGGTCTGCGTCGGCATCGGCCTGGGCCTGGGCCCGGATGGCCGCGCCGCGGTCGCCGCTGGCCTCTTTTTCGGCCGCCGCAGCCGCGGTGAGTTGCAGCGCTTCGCGCTCGGCCGCCTGCTGCGCACCGATCAGGTCGATGGCCTTCTTGCGGTTGGCCATCTCCACCTCGCGTGCGGTGAACACGCGCTCCTCGGCAGCCACCGCCTGGGCACGGGCCTCCTCGGCCTCGGTCTGGGCTTCGCTCTGGGCCTTGCTCTCGCGGGCGATGGCGATAGCGCGCTGCTGCTCGGCCAACTCCAGCGCCTTGCGGCGCTCGATCTCGGCCGCCTGGATCTCGCGCTCCTTGCGGATGCGCTCCTGCTCGATGCTCTGCTCGCTGCGGATGCGCGCCGCCTCGATGGCCTGGCGCGCGGCGATCTGCGCGCCTTCGGCGTCCTGGTCGCGCTGGGCGCGCTCGGTCGTCACCTCGGCGCGCTGGCGCGCCCGCGCCATCTCCACCTCACGCTGCTGCGACAGTCGGGCGCTCTCCGATTCCAGATCGATGGTCAAGGAGAGCTTCTCGGCCTCCAGGTTCTTGTTGCGGATGGCAATCAGCGTGTCCTGCTCCACATCGTTGCGCTGCTTCTTGCGCCGCTCGATCTGCTCGGTCAGCCGCGTCAAGCCTTCGGCGTCAAAGGCGTTGCTCGGGTTGAAGAACTCCATCGAGGTCTGGTCCAGTTGGGTCAGCGACGCGGCCTCCAACTCCAGGCCGTTCTTCGTGAGGTCTTCAGCCACGGCTTCGCGCACGCGGCGCACGTAGCTGCCGCGCTTTTCGTGCAACTCTTCCATCGTCATCTCGGCCGCGGCGGTGCGCAGCGCGTCGATGAACTTGCCCTCGACCAGTTCCTTCAGCTGCGCCGGCTCCATGGTGCGCAGGCCCAGGGTCTGTGCCGCCGCGGCCACGCTGTCGGCCTTGGCGGCCACCCGCACGTAGAACTCGGCGATGACGTCCACGCGCATGCGGTCCTTGGTGATGAGCGCCTTGTCACGCCCGCGGCTGACCTCCAGGCGCAGGGTGTTCATGTTCACCGGAATGACGTCGTGCACGATGGGCAGGACGAAGGCGCCGCCATCGACCACCACCTTCTGCCCGCCCAGGCCCGTGCGGACAAAGGCCCGCTCCTTGGAACTGCGCAGATACAGCCAGTGCAGCAGCCAGACGCCGATCGCGACAACGATCGCGACGACGATCAGACCCAGAATGAAGCTGCCGAATTCAGCGCCGGTCATGGTGCTCTCCTCTTGCTTGACTTGCGGGCGACCGCTGTCGCGGGCGCGGCTTCACGCCGGATGCGGGTGAAGGCTTTCGTGGTCTCGGTCAGCGCCACCTCGGTGGGCAGGCGCTCCATGGAACTGGCCCCGTAGAACCCATCGCAGCCGGGGCAGTGCTGCAGGATGAAGCGTGCGTCCTCAGGCGTGGCAATGGGCCCGCCGTGGCACAGCACCAGCACGTCGCGGCGCAGCTTGCGCGCGGCGGCCGTCCACCGGTTGATGGGGTCGACGCAATCCTCGAGCTTCAGCGCGGTCTCCGCACCGATGGCTCCGCCAGTGGTCAGCCCCATGTGGCACACCACGATGTCAGCGCCTGCCTGGGTCATGGCACGCGCCTCGTCCTCGTTGAAGACATAGGGCGTGGTCAGCATGTCGGCCTGGTGCGCGCGGGCGATGAAGTCCACCTCCAGGCCGTAGCCCATGCCCGTTTCCTCCAGGTTGGACCGGAAGGTGCCGTCGATGAGGCCGACGGTCGGGAAGTTCTGCACGCCCGAGAACCCCAGGTCGATCAGACGCCGCAGGAACTGGTCCGGGATCATGAAGGGGTCGGTGCCGTTCACGCCCGCCAGCACCGGCGTGTGGCGCACCACCGGCAGCACTTCACGCGCCATGTCGCACACGATTTCGTTGGCGTTGCCATACGCCAGCAGCCCGGCCAGCGAGCCGCGCCCGGCCATGCGGTAGCGGCCGGAGTTGTAGATCACGATCAGGTCGATGCCGCCCGCCTCCTCGCACTTGGCCGACAGCCCCGTGCCGGCACCGCCACCGATGATGGGCTCGCCCCGGGCCACCTTGGCGCGCAAGCGCTTGAGCAGTTCCGTCCGTGCAATCCTGGACATGCGTCGTCTTCTCCTGCAGGGTCTTGGTCTCAGGCGCGCCGGGCTTCGCGGCCGGTGCTGACCTCGCGCCAGGCGGCCACCAGCGCCTGCGCAAAGGCCTCGTCGTTGATGTGGTGGGGCAGGCGCACCAGGCGCCGATCGGCCCCGCTGCGAAAGCCCTTCTCGAGGGTCTCGAACAGCACGCGGTCGGCCTCGGGGTCGTGGAAAGGCTGGCCCGGCCGGTCGATGGCCGACACACCGCCCTCGGGGATCAGGAAGCGCACGGGCCCGCGCATCGCATTGATCTTGGCCACCAGGAACTCGCCGATGGCGCGGCACTCCTCGGCCGTGGTGCGCATCAGCGTGACCGTGGGGTTGTGGCGGTACAGGCGCCGGCCGCGAAAACGCTCCGGCACGCTGTCCCAGGCGCCGAAGTTGGCCATGTCCAGCGCCCCGCAAGAGCCCACCCAGGGCAGCGCGTGGCGGGCAAACACGTCCAGCCGGTCGGGGCCGGCCGAGAGCGTGCCGCCGGCGATCTCATCAGCGATCTCGGTGGTGGAGACATCGATCACGCCTTCCAGCAGGCCGGAGTCGGCCAGC
>CAISJH010000042.1 GCA_903885585.1 uncultured beta proteobacterium | reverse complement strand
GCGCACCATCCTGGGTGTGCTGGTGCGGGAGGTCACCCGCAAGATGGCCCAGATGGGCGACATGGCCGCCGAGGTGAAGGCCGGGCTGAGCACCGTGCTGGAGCGGGCCGAGCGCATCCGCACCCAGAAGACCAAGGACAAGAACAAGCTGTACGCGATGCACGCCCCGGAGGCCGAGTGCATCGGCAAGGGCAAGGCGCGCAAGCCCTACGAGTTCGGTGTCAAGGCCAGCATCGCGGTCACCCACGGCAAGGGCTTGATGGTGGGCGCCAGAACCTTCCCCGGCAACCCCTACGACGGACACACGCTGGCCGCCCAGATCGAGCAGACCGCGACGCTGCTGGAGAACATCGGCGCCAAGCCCACCACGGCGGTGGTGGACCTGGGCTATCGCGGCGTGGATGACGATGTGCCTGCAGTGAACGTCATCCATCGAGGCAAGGCCAAGAGGTTGACGGCCAGGCAGAAGACCTGGCTGAAGAGGCGTCAGGCTGTGGAGCCGACCATCGGGCACCTCAAGGCCGATCACCGCATGGACAGATGCTGGCTCAAGGGATCCGAAGGCGACGCACTGCACGCAGTGCTGTGCGCGGCGGGGTTCAACATCCGCTGGCTGATGCGTGCCATCGCCGGGCAGGCCGCCAAGACCGCCGAGGCGTTTCTTTTTGTCTTTTTCTGGCTGAGGTTGTGGGCCCAGATGGCACTGGGCGAGCGCTATGCGGCCGTCAGGCGAGCAGAGGGCCACCCAGACCAGACTACGCGGCGTCTTGGAAAGCCTGCCCTGGGTGGCCATCAAAGCGCGTTCGGGGCGGCTGGATGAATTTCGCAGGGCCGACTAAAGAGGCATGCGGTGATCCCGAAGGCCTCCGACGACATGGTGCATTCGAACCCGTTGGGGCTCGCCACACGGAAGGTGTCGTCGGTGTCGGGATACGAGTACATGGTGCCTTCTGGGCAGATGCCGCAGTACAGCCACATGCCGCCCTTGTAGTCCGGGGAAAGCATGTCGGCCATGGCGAAGATGACCGGCTCCACGAGCAGGGAATAGCCCGAGCCGAAGACCTTGCGGGCATAGGCGGCCCTGCGCTCTTCTGGGATGGGCTTGCAGACTTGGGTGATGGTGGTCATGGTTGAAATCTCCTTGGAGAAGGACCACACCGTGAAAGATGTGGCCCCGGGTTGATGAAAAGAACGGACGTGACTCGGCCTACGCAGCAAAGCGCATCGATCACGACAACTTCAGAGAAAGAGAGGGGGAGTTGGCTGGGTCGGTCGGGTATGGACCACAGAGGGGTACGCAGCCTCAGCGAGCGGAGTCGCTCATCGAGGAAGCGGATTCATCAGACGTGCTGCCAGCCAGCAGACAAGCCTGAGCGGCAACGGCGTCGCTGAAGTGGTCTTCTGGCATGTACTGCCAGGCGAGCACAGCTTCAACGGCGGGGATGACGGAGTCGAGATAGCTCATGGAAATTCCTTTTCTTGAGATAGATGAATCCAACGGCCACGAGTGCTGCCAGGGCGGCAGCGATGGCCGGGTTCAACACCGCGAAGGCGACTGCGGCAAGCAGGCCAATCAAGCGGGTTGAGGGAATGGCCAAGCCGATGACGGCAGTGGCGGCCAGGACGAGTGCAACGAGTGACATAGAGGCTCCGTAGAAGCAGGCTCGGTTTTTGGGTCGGTTTGACCCTTTGCCCAAGCCAGTGGTGACGGCTAAGCCCTTGTCACTGTTCGCAGATCTCGCATAGGCCAGGGGTCACCACCAACGGACCACCAGTCCGTGTGGCGTGGATCAGGCCTTGGCTTTCTTGGCCGGTATGGCTTTCTTGGTGGCTGGGCTTGCCTTGCCCCGTGGGGCTACAGCCGTGCCCGGTATGGACGAGGTATGGGAGGACACCGAGGCCAGAAAGCCTTCGAGATCCGCCACCTCGTACTGCCGGGTCTTGCCCTCTTGCAGGCGTATGACGCCTTCCGCCTTGAGCACCGCTGCCAGGAAGGACGGCGAATTCATGCTCTTGCCCCGGTAGATCGGGACGAAGGCGGTAGAACTCAGGCCCTTCTGGACATACGGAGACAGCAGGATCTTGGAGACATCGTCAAAGGCCACCCAGTCACCGTTGAAGAAGCCTCCGCCGGAATTGCCAGTGAGGCGGATGGCCACGTTGGATGCCTCGTCGGCACCAATCTCGTACTTGAGGTTTCCACGCCCGGACAGCGTGGGACAGGTGCCGTTCTTGAGGACACGGACATTCAGGGATTCAGAGGTCATGTGGACTCCTTGGTTCATGGACAGTTGAAAGAACGAAGGGCCCCTCTGGACCCTTCAAATAAGATGGCAAAACTCCCGCAAAGCAGGAGGTGTGAGGCCCTTCAGCCGAGGGCCTGGACGGACTCACAAGGCACCAGCTCCGCCACGCCACCGACCCACAGCACGGCAGTGCGGAGGTCTCTGACGGCAGCGGTGAGAGGCCTGGGCCCTCCCCTGTCATCTGCCACCAGCACGAAGCGAGTGACAGGTCCCTGTTGGACCTTCAGCAGAGTTACGCCGGTGAAGGCCAAGGAATCCATCACGGCCACGTCCAGCAAGGCGGCACATTCGGCATAGGCACGAGGTAGCGCAGCGTCAAACTCTCTGACGCCAGCACGCTCCTCATAGATCTCTCGGCGCGGTGCATTCAGCCGAGACACCAGGTCAGGGAACATCAGGTTCTTGTGGGTCATGTGATCTCCAAGAAAACAAAAACCGCCCGAAGGCGGCTGTGGTGGGGATGGGTTTGAGGTCATGGCGTCAGTGGTGGCGCCAACGTTGCGAACTGGGCACAGAGGCTCAGCAGGCTGGCATCGATGTCGTTGGCCTTGGGCACGATCACCTCGATGCCGAAGCCGCCATCGCCTTCGCAGAACAACATGGCGTAGAAGCCTGGGTACTCCTCCAGTACCTCAAAGGCTGGCTTGAACCCAAGATCGCCATAACGACGTCCTGAGTAGTGGTTGATGAGGAAGGCGCCGTTGAACTCACCGTCCAGACCCTCCAGGGTGTCACCGGGCTCGATCAGGATCAGCTTGAAGAGATCACCCAGGGGCTCCTCGTAGTCGGCATAGAAAGCCAATAGGCTCTGCAGCAGCTGCACCAACTCCTGGTCAGCCCAGGAATCGATCGCGCAGGCGAAATCCTCCTCGTCACGCAGGATCTGCATGAATGGACTCCTTGAAATGAATGATCCCGCCAGGGCGGGGGAAGAACTGCGTATTTCAGCCCATCGTGGACGGCATTTCAGGCTGATCGTGGACGGGATTTCAGCGTGATCGTGGACGGCGTTTCAAACTGATCGTGGACGCTGTTTCAGCGAGATCGTGGACGGTGGGGGTGGCGCGCAAGTGATC
>CAISJH010000041.1 GCA_903885585.1 uncultured beta proteobacterium | reverse complement strand
TACGCCGACATCCTGACGCTCAACCGCGACCACGCCACGCTGTCCTCGGCCCACGGCATCCGCATGGAGGATCAGACCGAGGAGGAGGTGCTGGCCCGCCGCACCTTCCAGGAGACCGACCCGCCCGAGCACTCGCGCACCCGGCTACTGCTCGCCAAGGCCTTCAGCAAACCCATGATCGCGCTGTTCGAGCAGCAGATCCGCGCGCTCAGTCGCGAGATCCTGGACCAGGCCCTGGCCGAGCCCGAGTTCGACGCCGTGCAGCGCATCGCCCGGCAGCTGCCCATGCGGGTGCTCGGCCGCATCATCGGCACACCCGAGAAAGACCTGGAATGGCTGGTGGAAAAGGGCGATGCGCTGATTGCCAACACCGATGCCGAGTTCACCGACCACGTGCTGGACCAGGCCGACACCGAGGCCTACCGGCTGATGCCCTTTCGCTCCCCCGCGGGCGCCGAGCTCTATGCCTACGCCCAGCGCCTGATGGACCGCAAGCGCGCTGCACGAGACACCTCGGGCGTGCTGCACCTCATCACCCAGCCCGATGCCGAAGGCCACGTCATCAGCGACACCGAGTTCCGCAACTTCTTCTGCCTGCTGGTGGCTGCGGGCAACGACACCACGCGCTACTCGATTGCCGCCGGGCTGCACGCCCTGGCGCACCGGCCAGCACTGCTGCAGCAGATGCAGCAGCCGCCCGAGGGCCTGTGGGAAACAGCCCCGGACGAGATCATCCGCTGGGCCTCGCCGGCCATGTACTTCCGCCGCACGGCGATGCGCGACTTCGAGTTCCACGGCAAGCAGGTCAAGCGCGGCGACAAGGTGCTGCTGTGGTTCGTGTCCGGCAACCGCGATGAGGCCGCCTTCGACCGGCCCTTCGAAGTGGACCTGACGCGCCGCAACAACCGCCACCTGGCCTTCGGCCAGGGGGGCGCGCACGTGTGCCTGGGCATGTGGCTGGCCAAGCTGGAGGTGCGCGTGCTGATGGAAGAACTGGCCGCCCGCGTGGCCCACATCGAGCCCGCCGGACCGCACGCCTACCTGCGCAGCAACTTTGTGGGCGGCATCAAGCACCTGCCGGTGCGGGTGCGCCTGCGCTGAGCGCCTTTCGCCCACCCATACCGCCCCCGCCGTCACACCCGCCTTCACACCCGCTCTTTCCCTGGAGTCCGCCATGCCCCGAGAAGCCCTGTCCGCCGAACGCCTGCGCGTCCTCTTCTGCGACCACCTCAACATCGCCCGCGGCAAGTACGTGCCGCTCAAGGCGCGCGATGGCGCTGCGCGCTTTTGCCGCGGCACCTTTGGCGTCACCTACGACAAGGACCTGATCCCCGCGCCCGGGGCCGAGGTGCTGGGCGGTCTGCCCGACATGGAGGCTGTCTGGCAGGCCGCCGACATCCGGCCCGGCTGGGAGACGGCCACCCGCGTGGTGATGAGCGACCTGCACGCCAACGACGGCACCCCCTTGCCGATGTGCGGCCGCTCGGCCCTCAAGCGCGCCGTGGCCGACTGGAACGCGCTGGGCTACGACCCCATGGTGGGGATCGAGCTCGAGGCCTTCGCCTTCCAGATCGAGGCCGACGGCAGCCTCAAGCCCTACGACACGCCCTCCTCGCACGTCTACGCCACCGGGCCCTTTGCCGACCCGCGCGGCTTCACCGACGCCATCTGGGCGCAGGCAGCCGCCTGCGGCCTGCCCATCGAGAGCATGAACACCGAGTACGACTCGCCGCAGTTCGAGTTCACGCTCACCTACGACCACGCCGTGAACGCCGTGGACGAAATCGTGCTGTTCCGCCAGATGGCGCGGGAGGTCGCCTTCCGCCACGGCATCGTGCTGACCTTCCTGCCCAAGCCGCTGCTGCCGGTGGGCGGCAGCGGCGTGCACGTGAACTTCTCGCTGCGCCATCGTGAGGGGCCTCAGGCCGGGCGCAACGCGATCAACGGCGGGCTGGACCCGGCTGCCCTCAACGCGCTGACGCGTCAGTGCACTGCCGGCCTGCTGCACCACCACCAGGCCCTGGCCGGGCTGGCCGCGCCCTGCGTGAACTCCTACGACCGCCTCAAGCCCGCCAGCCTGTCGGGGTTCTGGCAGAACTGGGGCATCGACCACCGCAACGTGACGGTGCGCCTGTCGGCCGAGGACGGTGCGGCCGCCCGCATCGAGCACCGCATGGGCGACGGCGCGGCCAACCCCTACACCCTGGTGGCCGCCGTGCTGCAGGCCGCGTGCCTGGGCGTGGTGCACCAGCACCCGCTGCAGCCCATGGAGACTGGCGACGGGCTGACCGGCCAGGACGCCACGGTGAGCGTGCCCGACACACTCGGCGCCGCGCTGGACGCGCTGGAGGCCGACACCGCGCTGGTGCAGGCCGTGGGCGCCGAACTCGTGGCCAACCATGTGTTCATCAAGCGCGCCGAGATCGAGAAGTGCGCAGGGTTGGACCACGAGGGTGTGCGCAAGTACTACATCCGTCACATCTGAGGCGCCGCCCAGGTCCCCACCCCAGGTCAGCCCCTCCATTCAGAAGTCACCAGATATTCACCACGTCCGCCCATGAACCACAGCGAGCTCCAGCGCGACAACGCCCAGTACCTCTGGCACCCCATGGCCCACCCCCGCGCGATGAAGGCCGAGGGCGGGCGGCCGGACATCATCGCCCGCGGGGCAGGCTGCTGGGTCTGGGATGCCGACGGCCACAAGATGCTGGACGGTGTAGCGGGCCTGTGGAGCAGCAACCTCGGCCACAGCTGCCGGGCGGTGCGTGATGCCATCGTGGCGCAGCTCGATGAGCTGCCCTTCTTCAACACCTTCCGCGGCACCACGCACCCGCGTGCCATCGAGCTCTCAGCCCGCGTGGTGGACATGATGGCGCCCGATGGCGTGGCGGCCGTGATGTTCAGCAACGGCGGCTCCGATGCGGTGGAAGGCGCGCTGAAGATCGCCCGCCAGTTCCACAAGCTGCGCGGGCAGAAGGACCGCACCAAGTTCATCGCGCTCAAGCAGGGCTACCACGGCGTGCACTTTGGCGGCATGAGCGTCAACGGCAACACCAACTTCCGCCGCGCCTACGAGCCGCTGCTGCCCGGCTGCTTCCACCTGGACAGCCCCTGGGACTACCGCAACCCCTGGGGCCTCGAGGGTGAGGCGCTGGGTCACGCCGTGGCGCAGGCGCTGGAGCGCGAGCTGGTCTTCCAGGGGCCGGACACGGTGGCCGCGTTCATTGCCGAGCCCGTGCAAGGCGCGGGCGGGGTGATCGTGCCGCCGGCCAACTTCTGGCCGCTGGTGCGCGAGGTGTGCAAGCGCCACGGCGTGCTGCTCATTGCCGACGAGGTGGTCACCGGTTTCGGGCGCACCGGGCAGATGTTCGGCACCCGCACCTGGGGTGTGCAGGCCGACCTTTGGTGCCTGGCCAAGGGCATCAGCTCGGGCTACGTGCCGCTGGGCGCCACGGCCATCTCGCGCCACGTGGCCGAGGTCTTCGACGCCGACACCACAGGCGCCGGGCAGGTGGCGCACGGCTACACCTACAGCGCCCACCCGGTGGCGGCCGCTGCGGCGCTGGCCACGCTGGACATCCTGGAGCGCGAGGACATTCCGGCCCGGGTGCGTGAGGTCAGCGGCCCGTTCCAGAGCCGCCTGCGCGGCTTGGTTGACCGGGTGCCCTACGTGGGCGACGTGCGCGGCATCGGCCTGATGGTGGGCATCGAGATGGTGGCTGATAAGGCGACGAAGGCGCCGCTGCCCAAGACCAGCGACCTGCCCGCCCGCGTGGCCCGCGAGGCCTACCGCCGCGGCCTGATGACGCGGGTATCCGGCTCGATGATGATCCTGTCGCCCCCGCTGGTGATCAGCCCGCAGGAGGTGGATTTCCTCTGCTCGACGCTGGAGGCCGCGTTCGACGCGGTGGACCCATGAGCGCTACCGCCCGGCCGTCCGAAGGTGGCGCTCATCCTCCCTCGGGGCTGAGGCGGGACGTGGGGCCGTCCCTGCGGACGGGCCCGCGCTGGCCGAGGCGGCTGAGCTCTGCGAGGCCGTGGACATGGTCACGCAGTGACCGGAGGGCAGTCCAGTGAGCGCTTCGGTGATCCTGCTCGTCGGCACAGCCGACACCAAGAGCGATGAACTGGCCTATCTGCGCGAGCGGGTGCAGGCGCTGGGTGCCCAGGTGCTGCTGATGGACGTGGGCGTGCTCGCGGCTGGGCATGTAGCCGTGGACATCACCAACACCGAGGTGGCCCAGGCCGCCGGCACCACGCTGCAAGCCGTGATAGCCAGCGGTGACGAGAACACCGCCATGCAGGCCATGGCGCAGGGCGCGGCGCTGACCGCGGCAAGGCTGCACGCCGAAGGCCGCATCCACGGCCTGCTGGCGCTGGGCGGCACCATGGGGACGGACCTCGCCTTCGACGTCGCGGCCGCGCTGCCGCTGGGCGTGCCCAAGGTGGTGGTGTCGACGGTGGCCTACTCGCACCTGATCCCGCCCGAGCGCATCACGCCCGACCTGATCATGGTGCTCTGGGCCGGGGGCCTGTACGGGCTCAACAGCCTGTGCCGCTCCGCCCTGGCCCAGGGCGCCGGCGCCGCCGTGGGCGCCGTGCGCGCGGCCCAGCCCCCGCGCGCCGACCGGCCGCTGGTGGGCATCACCTCGCTGGGCAAGAGTTGCCTGCGGTACATGGTCAACCTCAAGCCCGCGCTGGAGGCGCGCGGCTACGAGGTGGCCGTCTTCCACACCACAGGCATGGGCGGGCGCGCCTTCGAGGCCCTGGCCGCCGCCGGGCGCTTTGCCGCCGTGATGGACTTCAGCCTGCAGGAGCTGGCCAACCACCTGGGCGGCTCGGTGGTGACCGCCGGCGCCGACCGGCTGCTGGGCGCGGGCCGAAACGGCACGCCGCAGATCGTGGCCCCGGGTGCCGTGGACATGGTGGACTTTCCGGCCTGGCAGCCCGTGCCTGACAGCCTGGCCGGCCGCGCCGTGCACGTGCACAACCGCCTCATCGCCTCGGCCACCTCCGCCGCCCCCTTGCGCCGCAGCATTGCCAGAGAGATCGCTGCTCGCCTGGGCCAAGCCCAGGGCCCTACCTGCCTGATGCTGCCCCTGCGAGGCGTGGAAGCCTGGGATCTGCCCGGTGAACCCCTGCACGATCCCGAAGGCCTGGAGGCTTTCAACCGCGAATTGCAAGCCTGCATGGCCAGCGGCCCGTCGGCCTCGACATTGGAGTTCCAGGCGCTGGACCTGCACATCAACGACGACGCCTTCTGCGAGGCCGCGCTGCAGGTGTTTGACCGCTGGGTGGCTGAAAGGAAAGTGGTGGCCGGAGGGCCTGTCACGCAAGCGCAGACACTCGACACCGGGCGGGCCACACCAGGATTCCCGGCCAGCGGGGCTGCCGCGTGAAGCGCGCCCTGATCCTGGACTTCGGCGGCGTCATCAGCCGTACGCTCTTCGAGACGCACGACGAGACCGAGCGCGCGCTCAGCCTGCCCGCCGGCACCCTCTCCTGGCGCGGCCCGTTCGATCCGCCGTCTGACCCCCTGTGGCAGGCCATGCAGCGCGGCGAGCTGAGCGAGCGCGACTATTGGCTGCAGCGCTCGCGCGAAGTTGGGACCTTGCTTGGCGAAACCTGGAACACGATGGAAACCCTGGTGCAACGCGCCCGTGGCGCCGAACCCGACCGCATCATCCGCCCCGAGACCGCCGCGCTGGTGCTCGAAGCCCAGGCCGCCGGCATCCGCCTGGCCATCCTGTCCAACGAG
>CAISJH010000040.1 GCA_903885585.1 uncultured beta proteobacterium | reverse complement strand
TTCCGTGACCGCGGTCAGGACGCCCTGATCATTTACGACGACCTGTCGAAGCAGGCTGTGGCCTACCGTCAGGTGTCGCTGCTGTTGCGCCGCCCGCCAGGCCGCGAAGCCTTCCCTGGCGACGTGTTCTATCTCCACAGTCGCCTGCTGGAGCGTGCCGCCCGCGTGAATGCTGACTATGTGGAAGCCTTCACCAAGGGTGAGGTCAAGGGCAAGACGGGCTCGCTCACCGCACTGCCCATCATCGAGACGCAGGCCGGCGACGTGTCCGCCTTCGTGCCGACCAACGTGATCTCGATCACGGACGGCCAGATCTTCCTGGAAACCAGCCTGTTCAACGCCGGCATCCGTCCCGCCATCAACGCCGGCATCTCGGTGTCGCGTGTGGGCGGTGCCGCCCAGACCAAGCTGATCAAGAGCCTGTCGGGCGGCATCCGTACCGACCTGGCGCAGTACCGCGAGCTGGCTGCCTTCGCGCAATTCGCCTCCGACCTGGATGCGGCTACCCGCAAGCAGCTGGACCGCGGTGCCCGCGTGACCGAACTCCTCAAGCAGGCCCAGTACTCGCCCCTGCCTATCAGCCTGATGGGTGCCACGCTGTATGCCGTCAACAAGGGTTTCATGGACGACGTGGACGTCAAGAAGATCCTGGCTTTTGAATCCGGACTGCACCAGCACCTGAAGTCCAGCCACGCCGCGCTGCTGTCCAAGCTCGAGAATGACAAGGCCATGGACAAGGATGCCGAGGCCGAACTGAACGCCGCCATCACCGCGTTCAAGAAGTCCTTCTGAACCTCGCCTGACTTACCTGCTTAGGAGCATCCGTCATGGCGGTCGGCAAAGAGATACGCGGCAAGATCAAGTCGGTGGAGAACACCAAGAAGATCACCAAGGCCATGGAGATGGTTGCCGCCTCCAAGATGCGCAAGGCGCAGGAGCGCATGCGCCAGGCGCGGCCCTACAGTGACAAGGTCCGCAACATCGCGGCCAATCTGTCGCAGGCCAACCCGGAATACCGTTCACCGTACATGCGCACGGATGGCACCTCCAAGGTGGACGGATTCGTGGTGGTCACCACCGACAAGGGCCTTTGCGGCGGCCTGAACACCAATATCCTGCGGGCGCTGACCAACCGCATGCGCGAGTCTCAGGATGCGGGCCGCTCGGTGCAGACCGTGGCCATCGGCAACAAGGGCTTCGGCTTCCTCAACCGTATTGGCGCCAAGGTCATCAGCCACGCGGTGCAGTTGGGTGATGCGCCGCAGCTCGAGAAACTCATCGGCCCGGTGAAGGTGATGCTGGATGCCTTCGTGGCGGGCAAGGTGGATTCCGTCCATCTCTGCTTCACCAAGTTCATCAACACGATGAAGCAGGAGCCGCTGATCGTCAAGCTGCTGCCGCTGTCGGCGGAGAGCCTCGCCCAGTCCGAGGCGGAGAAGGCCCAGTACGGCTGGGACTACATCTACGAGCCCGACGCCCCCAGCGTCATCGACGAGCTGCTCACGCGTTATGTCGAGGCCCTGGTCTACCAGGCGGTGGCCGAGAACATGGCCTCCGAGCAGAGCGCCCGCATGGTGGCGATGAAGGCGGCCACCGACAACGCAGGCAGCCTGATCGGCGAACTCAAGCTCATTTACAACAAGACGCGTCAAGCGGCGATCACCAAGGAATTGAG
The DNA here is from genome assembly GCA_903885585.1 of uncultured beta proteobacterium. Classification (GTDB taxonomy): domain Bacteria; phylum Pseudomonadota; class Gammaproteobacteria; order Burkholderiales; family Burkholderiaceae_C; genus Rubrivivax. The sequence goes on along the minus strand of CAISJH010000040.1, from coordinate 1,306 downwards.
TGAGATCGTCAGCGGCGCGGCCGCGGTCTAAAGCAACGAATCCGAAGGAAGCTCAAACATGACTACTACTCACGCACAGGGCAAGATCGTTCAATGCATCGGTGCCGTGGTTGACGTGGAGTTCCCGCGCAACGACATGCCGCGCGTGTACGACGCGCTCAAGCTCGAAGGCACGGCGCTCACACTCGAGGTGCAACAGCAACTCGGCGACGGTGTGGTGCGCACCATTGCGCTGGGTTCGTCCGACGGCCTGCGTCGCGGTTTGATGGTCACCAACACCGGCAACTCCATCCAGGTGCCCGTGGGCAAGGCCACGCTGGGCCGCATCATGGACGTGCTGGGCTCACCCATCGACGAGCGCGGCCCGGTCGACCAGGCCCTCACCGCCAGCATCCACCGCAAGGCCCCGGCCTATGACGAGCTGAGCCCGTCGCAAGAGCTGCTGGAAACCGGCATCAAGGTGATCGACCTGATCTGCCCGTTTGCCAAAGGCGGCAAGGTGGGCCTGTTCGGTGGCGCCGGTGTGGGCAAGACCGTGAACATGATGGAGCTCATCAACAACATCGCCAAGGCGCACTCGGGCCTGTCGGTGTTTGCCGGGGTGGGCGAGCGCACCCGCGAGGGCAATGACTTTTATCACGAGATGGCCGACTCCGGCGTCGTGAACCTGGAGAACCTGGACGAGTCCAAGGTGGCCATGGTCTACGGCCAGATGAACGAGCCCCCGGGCAACCGTTTGCGCGTGGCGCTGACTGGCCTGACGATTGCTGAGTCGTTCCGTGACGAGGGCCGCGACGTGCTGTTCTTCGTTGACAACATCTACCGCTACACCCTGGCCGGCACCGAAGTGTCCGCGCTGCTGGGTCGTATGCCTTCGGCCGTGGGCTACCAGCCGACGCTGGCCGAGGAAATGGGCCGCTTGCAAGAGCGCATCACCTCTACCAAGGTGGGCTCCATCACGTCCATCCAGGCCGTGTACGTGCCGGCGGACGACCTGACCGACCCGTCGCCTGCCACCACCTTTGCCCACCTGGACGCCACCGTGGTGCTGTCGCGTGACATCGCCTCGCTGGGCATCTACCCGGCCGTGGATCCGCTGGACTCCAACAGCCGCCAGGTCGACCCCAACGTCGTGGGCGAGGAGCATTACTCCACCACCCGTGCCGTGCAGGCCACGCTGCAGCGCTACAAGGAACTGCGCGACATCATCGCCATCCTGGGCATGGACGAGCTCAGCCCCGAAGACAAGCTGGCCGTGAGCCGCGCGCGCAAGATCCAGCGTTTCCTGAGCCAGCCCTTCCACGTG
>CAISJH010000039.1 GCA_903885585.1 uncultured beta proteobacterium | reverse complement strand
TCCAGCTGCGGGATGGCCTCGCTGCGCTCGATCTTGGCGATCATGGCGGGCTTGTGCCGGTAGGCTTCGCCGGCCACGTTGGCCAGCTGCCGCGCCATCTCCATGTCGGTGGCGCTCTTGGGGAAACTTACCGCCAGGTACTCGCACTGGAAGGCCATCGCGGTCTTGATGTCGTCCATGTCCTTGGCGGTGAGCGCCGGCGCGGTGAGGCCGCCGCCGGCCTTGTTGATGCCCTTGTTGTTGGACAGCTCGCCACCGATCTTCACCACCGTGTGCACCTGCTCGCCCCGCACGGCGTCGACCACCAGCACGATCAGACCGTCGTTGAGCAGCAGCTTGTCGCCGGGCTTCACGTCGCGCGGCAGCTCCTTGTAGTCCAGACCCACCGCGGACAGGTCGCCCGGCTCGGTGCGCTGAGCGTCCAGCACGAAGGGCTGGCCCGCCACCAGCATCACCTTGCCGTCCACGAACTTGCCCACGCGGATCTTGGGGCCCTGCAGGTCGGCCATCAAGGCCACCGGCTTGCCCACCCGGGCGGCGGTTTCACGCACGAGGGTGGCGCGGTCGATATGGTCCTGCGCCTTGCCGTGGCTGAAGTTCAGACGCACCACGTCCACGCCAGCGCGCAACAGGTTTTCCAGCACCTGCGGGTCGCTCGACGCAGGGCCGAGGGTGGCGACGATCTTGGTGGCGCGGGTCATGAGCAAACTCCAGGGTGGGGCCGGCGCGGAAGGGGGTGCTGACGGTGGCGCAGACGGGGGCGGATTATCGGCGCCGGGCCGTGCGCGGCGTTACGAGGAGGTTACCGCCATCCGAGGACCCCAGGGGTGGGCATCAGCCCAGACCCTGGGGGTGCGCAGAAAGGGCTCAGACTCTGGCGGCCACGTCCGCCGCATCGGCCACCGCCACCGCCGTCATGTTCACCACGCGCCGCACGGTCGAGGACGGGGTGAGGATGTGCACCGGCGCGGCCGCGCCCAGCAGCATCGGGCCCACGGTGACGCCCCGGCTGCCAGCCTCCTTGAGCACGTTGAACAGGATGTTGGCCGCGTCGATGTTGGGCAGCACCAGCAGGTTGGCCGAGCCGCTCAGCGTGGTGTCGGGCAAGTAGGAACGCCGCACCGTCTCGGACAGCGCCGCGTCGCCGTGCATCTCGCCGTCACACTCGATATCCGGGGCGGCCTGGACGAAGAGGTTGCGCGCTTCGCGCATGCGCCGCGCCGATGGGCGGTTGGACGACCCGTAGATGGAGTGCGACAGGAAGGCCACCTTGGGCGGCAGGCCGAAGCGCCGCACCTCGGCCGCGGCCATCTGCGCGATCTCGCTCAACTCGGCTGCGCTGGGCTGCTCGTTGACGAAGGTGTCGGTGATGAAGACGGTGAACTGGTCCAGCATCAGCGCGTTCATGGCCGCCATGACATGCGTGCCCTCGCGCTGGCCGATCACCGTGCGCACGTGGTCGAGGTGGGCGTCGTAGCGGCCCACCAAGCCGCACAGCATGGCGTGGGCCTCGCCGCGCTTGACCATCAGCGAGGCGATCAAGGTGTTGGAGCGGCGCACCGCCGCCTTGGCGGCCTCGGGCGTGACGCCCTCGCGCCCCATCAGCTGGTGGTAGGTCTCCCAATAGGCGCGGAAGCGTGGGTCATTCTCGGGGTCCACCAGTTCGAAGTCGCGCCCGGCCTGGAGACGCAGCCCGGCACGCTCGATGCGCATGCGCACCACCTCGGGCCGGCCGATCAGCACCGGCTGGGCCAGGCCTTCGTCCAGCACCACCTGCACGGCGCGCAGCACGCGCTCGTCCTCGCCCTCGGCATAGACCACGCGCGCCGGCTGGCGGGCGTTGAAGGCCTTGGCCGCCGCAAACACCGGCCGCATCAGCATGCCGGTCTGGTAGACGTGGCGCTGCAGCGAGGCCCGGTAGGCCTCCAGGTCGGTGATGGGGCGCGTGGCCACGCCGCTGTCGGCCGCGGCCTTGGCCACCGCCGGGGCGATGCGCAGGATCAGGCGCGCATCAAACGGCTTGGGGATCAGGTAGTCGGATCCGAACTTCAGCTCTTGCCCGGCGTAGGCCGCGGCCACCTCGTCGCTGATCTCGGCCTTGGCCAGGTCCGCGATCTCGCGCACGCAGGCCAGCTTCATGGCCTCGGTGATCTTGGTGGCGCCGCAGTCCAGCGCGCCGCGGAAGATGTACGGAAAGCACAGGACGTTGTTGACCTGGTTGGGGTAGTCCGTGCGGCCGGTGGCGATGATGCAGTCCGGCCGCACGGCCTTTGCCAGCTCGGGGCGGATCTCGGGCTCGGGGTTGGCCAGCGCCAGGATGATGGGCTGGCGCGCCATGGTCTTGACCATTTCGGCCGTCAGCACGCCGGCGGC
>CAISJH010000038.1 GCA_903885585.1 uncultured beta proteobacterium | reverse complement strand
GCCCACCTGTTCATGAGCCTGCGGGTGGTGGACGAGCACGGTCGGCAGCTGGGTGTGGGCCGGCACTTGCCTACGCTCAAGAACGAGTGGGGCGCGCAAGCCCGTACCTCTTTCCAGGCGCTGGCCTCGCTCAAGCTCGCGACCACGGCGGCCACGGCCGCAACGCCTGAACCGCTCGTTGAGGCCCCCACATCGCGCGGTGTGCGTGCCGAATTGACGCCGCCGCCGTCCCAGCGCGCTTCAAGCGCGGCCCAGGCTGCCGGCGCAGCCGGCACCACCCCGTACACGGCCTGGACGTTTGGTGAGCTGCCTGAACTGATGGAGCTGCGCAAGGGCGGGCAGGTGCTGGTGGGCTTTCCGGCGCTGATAGACCGCAGCACGCATGTCGAGATCGAGGTTTTTGACGAGCCCGAGGTGGCCGCCACACGCCACCGGGGTGGGCTCAGAAGGCTGGTCTCACTGCAGATCCGCGAGCCGCTGAAGTACCTGGAAAAGAACATCCCGGATCTGCAGAAGATGGCCGCCTTCTACATGCCGCTGGGCACGCTGGAGGAGCTTCGTGGGCAGATCATCGATGTGGCACTGGACCGCGCCTTTTTGGCAGAGCCTTGGCCCACGGACGCAGCCGCGTTTGCCCGGCGCGTCGAAGAGGGCCGCACCCGGTTGACGCTCATCGCCCAGGAAGTGGCCCGCCTCGCCTTGAACGTGTTGGCGGAGTTTGCGGCCGCGACCCGCAAGCTCAAGGACAGCCGGCCACCCAAAGAGGTGGCTGATGACGTGGCGGCCCAGCTTCAGCGCCTGTGTGGCAAGCGCTTCCTGGCTGTCACCGCCTGGGCGGCGCTGCAGCACTTGCCGCGTTACCTGAAAGCGGTGACCCTGCGCCTGGAAAAGCTCCGTGCGGATCCGGCGAGGGATACCACCCGCCTGGGTGAGCTGCGCCCGCTGGAGCAGCGTTATCTGCGCCGTCTGGCCGAACTGAAGGGCGCCTCCGACGCACGGCTGGAGGAGTACCGCTGGCTGCTGGAGGAACTGCGTGTGAGCCTATTTGCCCAGGAGCTGCGCACCCCTCAACCTGTGAGCGCCAAGCGCCTTGACAAGGCCTGGGCACAACTGTCCAGCTGACCAGGCTGGCGCACCGTCGTGCCGGCCGGGTGGCAAGTCTGTCTTTCAGCGCACCGAAAAGGCGGAGCAGGGGGTGAAATCCCTACAACCCTCGGTGAATCTACCGAGAGCCGGCACACGGCATCGCTCCTACGATCGGTTCATGGCGGGCCTCGAGGGTGGATCTGCGCGGTAGATGGCACCAGAGGACCGGTTTTTGATGCGTATCCTGAATGGAGACATGGACATGGCACGTTGGACGATGAGGGCCGCGGCTCTGGCAGTGGCCGCCCTGGTGGCCGCTTGCGGAGGCGGCGAGAACGCACCGATCACTTCAGTCAAGGTCATGGGCGACAGCCTGGCCGACAGCGGCACCTTCGGGTTGAAGTTCACCGTGCAGGGTGCAGCGCCCACGGGGGCCGGCTCCACGCCCATCTGGCCCGAGATCGTCAACTCGCGCAGCGCGCTGCCAGAACTGTGTGCGGCCTATCGTCAGGGCGCTGCAGGCTTCACGACGGCTGCCGGGTGCACCAACTACGCCATTGGGGGCGGTCGCATCAACTATGCGCAGGACGCCAGCAATCCGTTGTCGATCCGCACGCAACTGGCTCGTGCTGCCAGCGTGCATGGCAGCTACACCGCGCAGGACCTGCTGCTGATCGACGGTGGCGGCAACGATGCGGCCGACCTGGCGGGCGCCTTCCTGGGCGCGCAGTCGCCAGCCGGCGCTGCGGCTTACCGTTCATTGCTGTTGACCCTGCTGCCGGCTGCCACGGTGGACGGACTGCTGGCACAAGGGTCCACGGGGGCTGCCCAGGCTGGTGGCGCCTACATGCAGGCGCTGGCCAACGCCTTCTTTGACAGCATCAAGGCGCAGGCCCTGGACAAGGGCGCCCAGAAGGTGGTGGTGCTCAACGCGCCGGACATCACGCTCACCCCCCGCTTCGCAGCGGTGCTGGCTGGAGTGGCCCAGGCTTCTGGGGGTGGCGCAACAGGCCAAGCAGTATCCGCGCAGATCCAGGGTGTGATCCGGCAATGGATGGGCGCGTTCAACGCCCAGCTGGCCAGCAAGTTCAACGGCGTGTCGTCGGTGGCTATCGTGGACTTTTTCGCCATCTTCAACGACCAGGTGGCCAACCCGTCCAAGTACGGCTTCACCAACGCGAAGGACACCGCCTGCCCGGTGACCGGGGTGGGCGGCGATGGCCTGCCGAGCTACACCTTCCCCACCTGTACGGCCGCGGCGTTGTCGGCCAAGCCTCCAGCGGGCGGTACCGCGGACTGGTGGAAGACCTACATCTTCTCCGACAGCTTCCACCCCACCCCCAAGGGGCATGAGCTGATGGCCGGCGAAGTCATCAAGGCCATCACGGCCAAGGGCTGGAACTGAGTGCCGTCGGGCGGCTGACAGGCCGCCCGGCAGCCGTGTTCAGCAAGGGCTGATGACCTCCAGCGCCCGGTCCAGCCCGCCTTGCATGATGGACAGCATCGCCACCTCGGCCACGGCCGGTTTGGGGTG
>CAISJH010000037.1 GCA_903885585.1 uncultured beta proteobacterium | reverse complement strand
GCTCGCGCGGGTTGCGGTCTTTCAGCCAGACGGTCATGCGCACCAGGTCGTCCACGGTGCCCCCGCCCGCAGCCAGGATGCGGCGTATCTGCTCGAACATGGCGGCGCACTGCGCCTCCAGCCCGTCGGCCAGATGGCCCGTGGCCGGGTCGGTGCCGTTGATCAGGCCGCTCATCAGCAGCGGCCCCTTGCGCGCGGCTGCGGGGATGGGGTTCTTGTGGCCGAAGCCGTCGATGTGCAGCGTCTGTCGTGTGGTGGCTTCAGGGCGCATGGCAGCTCTCACTGGGCGCGGATGTTGGCCGACTTGATGATGGGCATCCAGGTGGCCTCTTCCTTGGCCAGGTAGGCGCTGAATTCCTCCGGGCTCATGGGGCGTGCCAGCCCGCCTGCGGCATAGAACTTCTGGACGATGGCCGGGTCGCGCAGGATCTTTTGCATGGCGTCGCTCAGCTTGGCCACCACGGCAGCGGGCGTGCCCGCGGGGGCCAGCAGCCCGGTGAAGGTCTGGCCGTCCACGCCCCTGATGCCCTGCTCCTGCAGTGTGGGCACATCGGGTAGCCAGGGCACGCGCTGGGCCGACACCACGGCCAGGGCCCGCAGACGACCGCTCTTGACGAAGGGCTGGGCCACCGAGACCTGGTCGAACGCAAACTGCACCTGCCCGCCCAGCAGGTCGTTGATGGCCGGGGCATTGCCCTTGTATTGCACGGTGGTCCATTTCACGCCCGTGACCTGCTGCATCAGCTCCGACAGCAGGTGGTTGGTCGTGCCGGCGCCGGGCGAGGCCATGGTCAGGCTGTCTGGCTTGCTCTGAGCCAGTTCCAGCAAGCCCTTGACCGTGGTGACGGGCACCGAGGGGTGCACCTGCAGCAGCAGCGGCGTGAACGAGATGCTGGTGATGGGGATGAAACTCTTTTGCCAGTGGTACAGCGGCCTGTCGAACATGGTCGGCGCAAACAGCAGCGGGCCATTGGCCGTGACAAAGAGCGTGTGGCCATCCGGGGCCGACTTGGCGACGAAATCACCGGCCAGCAATCCACCGGCACCCGCGCGGTTCTCCACGATGACGGGTTGCCCCAGGGCCTTCTGCAGATCCTCGGCCACGGCGCGGGCGGCGCCGTCCACATTGCCGCCAGGCGGGTAGGGCACCACCAGGCGCACCGGCTTGGTGGGCCAGTCAGACTGCGCCTGCGCCAGCGTGGCACACAGCAGGGACAGGATGGTGATCAAGATCTTCATCGGCGGGCTCCTGGATGGTGGCTATGAATGTAGAAGCCGAGCCCCGCAGCGACAACGAAAACGGGTTCAAGAGTTCCGATATGTGGACAACCTCGGGTTAACCATCATGGAGATGGATTTCCCTGGTGGCGTTATGGAATGGCCATATTGGCTTCTATGATCAAGCTCGACTCCGATTCAGATAGTCCATATGATGGAAGTGACAGGTCCGATGATGGTCAACTCGCATGAGCTCGATGCCGAGCAGACCTACAAGCTGTTGACGGGCGTGGTGGTGCCGCGGCCCATCGCCTGGATCACCACGCGGTCGGCCGCTGGCGTGGTGAACCTGGCGCCGTTCTCCGCCTTCACCTTTGTCTCAACCAAGCCGCCACTGCTGGGGGTGAACATCGGCCGCAAGGCCGGGGTGCGCAAGGACACGGCCGTCAACATCCTCGCCCAGGGCGAGTTTGTGGTGCACATCGCCCACGCTCCGCTGGTTGAGCCGCTGCACGCCAGCGCGGTGGAGCATCCACCCGAGGTGAGCGAGGTCGATTTGCTCGGCTTGCAGACCAGTCCCAGCACGCACCTGAAGGTGCCCCGACTGCAGGCCGCGCCGGTGGCCATGGAGTGCCGCTTTCACAGTGCCACACCCTTCGGTGACACGGGCGCCGAGTTCTTTGTCGGTGAGGTGCTGTGCTGGCATGTCCGCGACGGCTTGCTGACGCAGGGCAAGGTCGACAGCTTCGAGCTCGACCCCTTGTGCCGCCTGGGCGGCCCCTGGTATGCCACCCTGGGTGAACGGTTGCACCAGCAGCCCGTGGCCCAGACGGCCAAGACCGTGACGGTCCGCTGATGAGCGAGGGGCCCGCGGGCGCCCAGACGGTCAGGCGAGCGCTGGCCCTGCTGCGCCTGGTGGCCACAGGCCAGGAGGCGGGGGTGCGGCTGACCGACCTCTCAGAGATGTCCGGCCTGAGCCGCCCCACGGTGCACCGGCTGCTGCAGGTGCTC
>CAISJH010000036.1 GCA_903885585.1 uncultured beta proteobacterium | reverse complement strand
CTGGAAGGCCGCGTGCAGGCCTACTTCGATGCCGCGCCCACCGCCATCCAGAACGCGCAGACCGGACGCATCAAGATGGTCGCCGTGGCCGCGCCCAGCCGCGTGAAGGCCGCGCCAGATGTGCAGACCTTCAACGAGCAGAGCATCCCCGGCCTGGACCTCACCAGCTGGGTGGCGATCGTCGGCCCCGCGAAGATGCCGCCCGAACTGGTGGCGCGCATCAACGCTGCGTTGGTGCAGGTGCTCAACTCGCCCGACGTGCGCGAGTTCTATGCGCGCGGTGCCTGGGAAACGTCGCCCGGCAGCCCGGCGGACCTCGCCCAGGACATGCGCGTGGCCTACGACCGCTGGGGCGCCATGATCAAGGCGATCGGGTTCGAGAAGCAGTGATCAGCGTCCGGAGGTGATCTGCCTTCCTGGCTCAAGGCGCTCAACGAGAGTAAGGGAAAGTCCTGAATCCCTCATTGCGGGGTGGGCAGGTGGGAGTCTCTAGGATGCGCACGACCCATTTTTGTTTCTGTTCGAGGAGTCCGTTGTCGTGAAAAACCGCCGTCAAGTTCTGCAGGGTGCCGCCGCCTCCGGCCTGCTGGGGCTGAGCCCCTGGGCAGCCATGGCGCAGTCGCGGGTTGAAAACCTGCGCGTCATCGTGGGCTTCCCGCCAGGGGGTACCACGGACGCCTTCGCGCGCCGCGTGGGTGAGAAGCTGCGTGGCACCTACGCCAACAACGTCATCGTCGACAACAAGCCCGGCGCTGGCGGCCAGCTGGGTGTCATGACCTTGAAGAATGCCCCGGCAGACGGCGCGCACATCCTGTACTCGCCAGCGTCCATGCTGACGATCTACCCGCACTCGTACTCCCGCCTGAGCTACGCGCAGTCTGATGTGGCGCCCATCGGCATGGGCCACTCCACCGACCACGCCCTGGTGGTGGGGCCGGCGGTGCCGGAATCCGTCAGGACGGTCCGCGCCTTCCTCGACTGGGCCAAGGCCAACGCTGACAAGGCCAGCCTGGGCAACCCCGGCGCGGGCTCCATGCCTCATTTGCTGGCCGGTCGCCTGGCCATGCTGGCGGGTGTGCAGATCACCAACGTACCGTTCCCGGGCTCCGGCCCAGCCATTCCGCAGGTGATGGGCGGCCAGATCGCCGGCATGTCCTCGCCCCTGGGCGACTGGGTGCAGCACCACAAGTCCGGCAGGATCCGCATCCTGGCCACCTCGGGGCCTGAGCGCTCACCCTACACGCCTGACGTGGCCAACTACCGCGAGCAGGGGTTTGCTGAACTGACGGTACGCGAGTGGTTTGGCTTCTTTGCGCCTGCCGCCACGCCGGACGCCGTCAAGGAGGCGTTGAACAGCGCGTTGCGCAGCGCCATGGGCCAGCAGGACGTGCGCGACTTCGTCGGCCCGATCGGCGGCTACATCGAGGCCAGCACCACGGCCGAGCACGTACGGCGCATGGGCGTGGACTCGGAACTGGCCAAGCGCCTCGTGACGGCGCTGAACTTCAAGGCCGATTCCTGAGCGGCGGTCGCACGAAGGCGATCAGAACTCGATCGCCTCAGCGATGGCCTTGAGCCCGGCCATGGCGCAGGCGTCATCAGCATCGCCCCCGGGTGCGCCCGATACCCCAATGCCGCCGTAGGTGCTGCCTGCGCCTTCGATGGGCAGGCCACCGCCAATGGCCATCACCTGCGACGCCGAACGGATGCCGCTCATCGACTGGCCGGCCCGGGATTCAGTGGCCAGTTCGCTGGTCGGGATCCTGAAACTCGCGGCCGTCCACGCTTTGCGTGTGGCCACCTCCACCGTGTGCGCTCCCGCGAAGCGATCTCGTACCAGCACCTGGAGCACGCCGGCGCGGTCGACCACAGCCACCGCCACCTGATGCCCGGCCTGCCGGCAATGGGCCAGGGCCGCCTGCACCGCTTTCAGCGCGGTGTCCGGGGTGAGCACTCTGACGGTATGCGTGGCTGCTTGCTGGGCCGATGCCGGTGGCGCCAAGAACCCGAGCCCGCAAGCCAAGGCCAGAAGGGCGGAGCGGACACGGGCGCGGCCGGTGCAAGAGGCCACTGATGGGGGGTGGGTCATGAGGCTTCCTGTCTTGAAGTGCACCTTGGCGATCGTCATCGACGCGAGCTGGGGCCGGCTTGATCTCCCTCAGGGTGGTGCCGTTGAGTGCCTTGAAGGCGCGTCGCGTATAGGCAGTTACGCGGGTTTCTCCGGGTCTTCGTTGGGCTTGTGGTGGGTGCCTGAATTTCCTATGCTGACCCATGCTCATGGCTAACCGGCGCTGCACACGGGATGTTGAACGCGGGTCCACATGGGACGCCCAGCGAGCGGTCACAACTCTGCCGCTGCCGGGATAGCCTGACGTCGTGGACTCACTTCCCCATTGATGCCATTTCAACGACCGTTCAAACCCCAAGGAGACCTCAGGATGGATTCGCAGTCGAAGTCGGAGATACGTGATGGCATGCGCATCGATTGGGACGTGCCCATCACGATGGACGATGGCGTGGTGCTGCGCGCCGATGTGTTCTATCCGCTGGCCTCGGGCCAGTATCCGGTGATCCTCAGCTACGGGCCCTATGGCAAGGGCCTGGCTTTCCAGGACGGCTACAAGACCGCCTGGGACATCATGGCGCGCGAGAACCCCGACGCCGTGGCCAACACCTCCAACCAGCACGCCAACTGGGAGGTCGTGGATCCTGAGAAGTGGGTGCCGGACGGCTATGTGTGCGTACGCGTGGACTCCCGCGGCGCTGGACGTTCGCCGGGCTACCTCTGCCACAACAACGCCCGCGAGCAGCAGGACTTTCATGACTGCATCGAATGGGCCGCCGTGCAGCCCTGGAGCAGCGGCAAGGTCGGACTCAACGGCATCTCCTACTACGGCGCCAACCAGTGGCGCGCCGCTGCGACGCAGCCGCCGCACCTGGCCGCCATCTGCGTCTGGGAGGGCTGGTTCGACAACTACCGCGACGGCAACCGCCACGGCGGCATCATCTGCACCTTCCGCAAGAACTGGCAGGACATGCAGGTCAAGACGGTGCAGCACGGCGTGGGCGAGCGCGGTGCCCGAAGCCGCGTCACGGGCGAACTGGTGTGCGGGCCGGAGACGCTGCCGGAAGAGGAGTTGGTGGCCAACCGCGAAAACATGTGGGCCGAGCTGCTGAAGCGCCCCCTGCTCAGCGACTACCACCGGGAGCGCACCGCGGATCTGTCCAAGGTGACGGTGCCGTTGCTGTCAGCCGCCAACTGGGGCGGGCAGGGCCTGCATCCGCGTGGCAACTTCGAGGGCTACCTCGGCGCCGCGTCGCCACAGAAGTGGCTGGAGGTACATGGCAGCTCGCATTGGGCACCGTTCTATACCGACTACGGGGTGGACCTGCAGAAGCGCTTTTTCAACCACTTCCTGAAGGGTGAAGCCAATGGCTGGGACCAGCAGCCGGCGGTGCAGCTGAACGTCCGCCATGTTGACCGCTTCGTGATCCGTCACGAAAACGAATGGCCGCTGGCGCGCACCCAATGGACCCGCTACTACCTCGACCCGGCGAACATGGCGCTGAGCACCACGCCGCCCGCCACGGCTTCCACGCTCAGCTACGCCACCATGGGCGACGGCCTCACCTTCCTGACGCCGCCCTTGACCGAGGAGACCGAGATCACCGGTCCTTCATCGCTGCGCCTGCGACTGTCGTCGCAGACCCAGGACGCTGACCTGTTCATCGTGCTGCGGGTGTTTGCGCCCGATGGCAAGGAAGTGCTCTTCCAGGGTGCGCTGGATCCGTTGACGCCCATCGGCCAGGGCTGGCTGCGCTGCTCCCACCGCAAGGAGGATCCTGCGCGTACGCTGCCCTACCGTCCGTTCCACAGTCACGATGAACAGCAACTCCTGACCCCCGACGTGCCGGTGGACGTCAATGTCGAGATTTGGCCCACCTGCATCGTCGTCCCTGTGGGCTATCGCATCGGGCTTTCGGTGCGCGGGCGCGACTATGAGCATGGTCTCAACGCAGCCACTTTGTCGAACATGAAGAACCCGATGAACGGCTGCGGCCCCTTCATCCATGACGATCCGCAGGACCGGCCGCCGGCGGTGTTTGACACCCAGGTGTGCCTGCACTTCGGTCCCGAGGTGGGCGCCGGCGTCCTGCTGCCCATCGTTCCCGCCAAGGTCTGACTCCAACACCCACCCACGCAACCGCAAAGGAGACTCGCATGAACCCGTCCCGTCGCGCCGTCCTCGCAGGCTTGGCCGCTTCCAGCCTGCTTCCCTCCACCCGTGCATGGGCGCAGGCCTGGCCGCAGCGGCCCGTCAAGATCATCATTCCATTCCCGCCGGGCAACACGCTGGACATCATGTCGCGCCTGATCCAGCCCAAGCTTGCCGAGCTGCTGGGGCAGTCCGTGGTGGTGGAAAACATGGCCGGCGCCAGCGGGCAGATCGGCCTGTCGGCGGTGGCACGCGCTGCGCCTGATGGCTACACCATCGGCGGCGGGCAAGGCGGCACGCTCACCACCCTGCCCCACACCACCAGGAAGCTGTCCTACGACCCGCTGAAGGACTTCGCACCGATCGCCTTGTCCACCACCAACTTCCTGGGAATCGCCGCGAATCTGGATGCGCCCTTCAAGACCATCCCGGAGATGATTGCCTACGCCAAGGCCAACCCGGGCAAGCTCACGGTGGCCACCAACGGCGAAGGGGGCTTCCCGCACCTGGCGATGGAAGACCTGCGCATCAAGGCCGGCTTCACCTACACCCACGTGCCCTACAAGGGCAGCGGTCCGATCCTGAACGACCTGATCGGCGGACAGGTGCAGGCCACCTTCGACGGCATCACCGGCCTGACCGCGCAGATCCGTGCCGGCAAGATCCGCCTGCTGGCGGTGACCAACGGCACCAAGGTGTCGCAGTTCCCGGATGCCGCCACGGTCAATGAAGCCGTGCCGGGCTACACCTCCGGCGGCTGGTTCGGCTACATCGCTCCGGCCGGGACACCGGTGGCCATCGTGCAGCGCCTGAACACCGCCATCAACACCGCCATGAGGCAGCCTGAGGTGGTGGAAAAGCTCGGCGCCGCGGGCCTGATCGTCGTGACCGACACGCCCGCCTACTTCGATAACATCATCCGCTCCGACTTTGCCAAGTACGGCAAGCTGGTGAAAGACATCGGCTTCGTTCCGCAATGAGCGGGCCGAAGTACGAGCCCTTTGGCTGGCACCACTGGCCGCAGGACTTCTGGTTTTCCTACCAGTTCCGACGCGGCCTTGGCGAAACGCAAGAAGGGGGCGGCGCGGTCAGCGAGGTCCTGCAGGCCGGTAGCCGGATCATCCCCGGCGATGTGGAGAGCTGGCACCGCGAGTGGACCGTGATCGCACGCCGGAACCACGAGCGCGGTGACGCGGAACTTGCCCGCGGCCATGTGCGCACGGCCATGAACTGCTGGTTGCGTGCTGCCAACTACTACCGCGAAGCCGAGTTCTGGCTGGACCCCCACGATCCGCGTCGGCTGGCCACCTTCAGCGCCTGCGAGACCGTTTCGCGGCAGTTCTTCACTCGGCTCACGCCACCGGGTGAGATCGTCGAGATCCCCTACGAGAACGGTGTGTCGCTGCCTGGCTACTTCATCCGCTCGCCGGTCGGCGGGCCGAAGCAGCCGGTGCTGATCTCCTTCGGCGGCCTGGATTCCTTCAAGGACGAGCTGTGGTTCATGACGGGGCGCGGCGCCGTTCAACGCGGGCTGTCGGTGCTGCTGGTCGATGGCCCGGGCCAGGGCGGCACGCTGCGGCGTCACGGCGTGACCACGCGCTTCGACTATGAAGTACCGGTGGGCAAGTGCATCGACTGGCTCACGGCGCGCGCTGACGTGGATGCGGCGCGCATTGCCGTGAGCGGCTCATCACTGGGCGGCTACTACGCCGCGCGCGCCGGCGCCATGGAACCCCGTCTGGCGGCCTGCATCGCCCACGGAGCCATGTGGGACATTGGCGCACGCTGGAAGACGCGCGACGACTCGCATGGCCTGGCCAAGCACATGTGCTGGGTCTTCGGAGGCGCCAACATGAAGGAGGCCGCCGAGATCGCCGCACCCTTCAAACTGGAGGGCGTGCTGGAGAAGATGCGCTGTCCGTTCCTGGTGATCCACGGCGGCCATGACGTTCTCGGCGTGGAGAACGCCAGAACGGTGTTCGACTATGCGCAGCGGCATGGGGTGAAGGCCACCCTTCGGCTCACCGACGCCGAAGAAACCGGCGCCGAACACTGCCAGCACGACAACCCCACGCTCGGCCAGGAGCTGATGCTCGACTGGCTGACCGATGCGCTCGGTATCGACCAGCGCACCCTGGCCTATGGCCCTTGACCCCACCTTGATCGCGATTTCTTCATGACCTCCACCCATCGCTTAAGCCACTGGTTCGAGTACTTCCCCGAAAACCACATGTGGTCGCAGGGCATGATGTTCGGCATCGAGATGCAGACCTGGGGGGCTGCCTCGATCAGCGAGATCGACCAGATCGGCCAGCGTCTGCGCGGCCACGTCGGCGACAACGAACGCTGGTGGCTGGAGTGGACGGACATGGCGCGCCGCATCGAAGGGTTTGGTGATGCCGCCGCGGCCGAAGGCCGGCTGCTGACGGCCGCCGCCTACTGGCTGCGTGCCGGCACCTACTACTTCTGCGGCGAACGCTTCATCCCGCCTTCGGAACGCAAGTGGGCCACCTACCGCGACTGCCTGCGCAGCTTCCGCCGCGGGCTCGCGGTGCGCTTTCCGAACATCAGCTTCGTGCAGGTGCCTTACGAGGGCACCACGCTGCCGGCGTACTTCGTCAAAGCCGCCAACGTGCCTGCGCAGGCGCCCGCCGTGGTGATGTTCGACGGGCTGGACAACGCCAAGGAAATGAGCGTGCTCTTCGGTGCCATCGAGATTGCCAACCGGGGCATCCATGTGCTTGCCATCGACGGCCCGGGCCAGGGTGAAGCGCTGCGTCTGCAGGGCATCCCCAGCCGCTACGACTACGAGGTGCCGGCCACGGCGGCCCTGGACTACCTGTGCGCCCGCGGCGATGTCGACCCGGCGCGGGTGGCGGTGATGGGCTTTTCGATGGGCGGCTACTACGCACCGCGCGCCGCCGCCATGCAGCCGCGCTTTGCCGCCTGCGTGGCCTGGGGAGGGCATTTCGATTACCACGAGTCCTGGCAGCGGCGCCTGAAGATCATGAGCGCTGGCGGCACCAAGCTCTCCGCGCCGGGCTTTCAGCTGCCGTGGGTGCTGGGCAGGCCCGACATCGAAGCCTGCATGAAGAAGCTGGAAGACTACCGCCTGCCTGGCATTGCCGAGAAGATCGCCTGCCCCTTCTATTGCATCCACGGCGAAAACGACAACATCGTCCAGCTGGACTTCGCGCAGCGCCTCTACGACGCTGTCGGCTCAGCGGACAAGACGCTCGACGTGCTGACTGTGCACGATGGCGGCAGCGAGCACTGCCAGGAAGACAACCGTCAGGTCGGTGCCAACCGGGTGGCGGACTGGCTGGCATTGCGCCTGGGCGGGCGGCTGGCCTGACCTGGGTCTGTGCGGTTGCGCAGGCGGGCGCCTGTTCGTTCGCGCAGCGTGCGCTGAACGCCGGTGCACGCCGTCGCAGCGCCCGATCGCCGGCTGTCGAGCCGGCGATGAAATTCAATTCTTGCGTGCCACCCAGAACGTGGCGCCCTCGGGGCCGTAGCGCTCTGAATGGGGGGTGCCCCGAGCCAGCTCGAAAGGCTGGCCAGCGGACACTGTCTTTTCCTGCCCGCCGCAGGTCAGCACGAACTCGCCCCTGACCACCAGGGCACTGACGTCAAAAGGGTGGGCGTGCGTACCCGCCACCTGCCCAGGCGCCCACTCTCGCACCACCACCTCATCAAAGCCCTGTGAACGGGCGTGGGACTCGAATTCGGCGAAGGTCTGGGGCTGCTGCATGGCGAGGCTCAATGGCAGGTTACGGAGGCCTCAGACCTTATCAGATCGGGGCCTT
>CAISJH010000035.1 GCA_903885585.1 uncultured beta proteobacterium | reverse complement strand
GCTGGGCCTGTTCACGCAGGATGCGCACATCCTGGCCACCGGCGCCATGCTGCTGTGGTGGACGGTGCTGCTCGAACCTGGCCGCACCTTCAACCTGGTGGTCATCAATGCCTTGCGCGCAGCCGGTGATGCGCGTTACCCGGTGGTGGCGGGTGCGGCGTCGATGCTGGTGGTGCTGGCGGGCGGCAGCTGGCTGCTGGGCGAGGTGCTGGGCCTGGGGCTGGTGGGCGTGTGGATCGCCTATGCTGCCGACGAGTGGCTGCGCGGCCTGCTGATGTGGCGTCGCTGGGCCCGGCACGGCTGGGTGCCGTTCGCGCGCGCCGCGCACCGGCGCCAGAGGCCGCTGGCGTGAAGGTGTTTGAGGGCCGTGCAGGCAGGCCCGCAACAGAAGGGGTGCTGTGTCGACTGGAGACTGGATCATGAGTCCCTCGCGATTTCGAGACGCTTTGTGGCAAGCCCTGGTCGCGGCCGTCGTGGCCACCACAGGAGGCGGCGCTGCCGCGCAAGCCTTGCCGCAGGTGAGCGTGGGCCGCATCGAGCGGCTGGCGGACTTTCCCTCCCGCCATGTGGATGCGCGCCACGTGGACGTCTGGCTGCCCGCCGACTACAGCCCGGCGCGGCGCTACCAGGTGCTCTACATGCACGACGGCCAGATGCTGTTCGATGCCAGCACCACCTGGAACAAGCAGGCCTGGGACGTGCATCTGACGGTAGACCGCCTGGTGCGCGCCGGCCGCATGGCGCCCACCTTGATCGTGGGCGTGTGGAACAACGGCAAGTTCCGCCACAGCGAGTACTACCCGGAGAAGTTTTTGCCCTATCTGGAGCCTGGGCTGCGTGCCGAGTTCAACGCCAAGGCGTTGCAGGGGCAGCCGCGTGCGGACGCCTATTTAAGGTTTCTGGTGGAAGAGCTCAAGCCGGCCATCGACGCGCGCTTTGCCACCCTCCCGGGCCGCGAGTCCACCTTCGTCATGGGCTCCAGCATGGGCGCGCTGATCTCGATCTACGCGCTCAACGAGTACCCGCAGGTCTTTGGCGGGGCGGCGGGCTTGTCTGTGCACTGGGTGGGCACGGGCCAGGCCAATGCGGCACTGCCTTTGGCGGCCTTCAACTACCTGCGTGACCGCCTGTTGCCGCCGCAAGGCCGGCGGCTGTACATGGACCGCGGCACCACCGAGCTCGATGCCCTGTACGGCCCCTACCAGACCTTTGTGGACGAACTGGTGCGAGACCGCGGCTGGGGTGCGGGGCAGGTGATGAGCCGTGTGTTCGAGGGCACCGGCCACAACGAGCGGGTGTGGGCTGCGCGGCTGGAGGTGCCGCTGGGCTTCCTGATGGAGAAGTGAGGCCGCCGGGCCAGCGGCGCTAAGGACACAGGGCCAGCCGCCTGACCTCGGCCAGGAAACGGCTCAGCCCGCGCCTGGGTCGAGTGAGGCGGCCGCGCCCGTGAGGGCCGCCAGCGTGTCGGTGATGAGCGCCGTGGGAATGTCGGCCAGATAGCCCCGAAACCGGCCCTTGGCCTCGAACTTCTCCCGGAAGCTCGACTGGAAGAAGCGCTCGCCCAGGCGTGGCACGATGCCGCCGCCGATGTAGACGCCGCCTCGGGCGCCCAGTGTGAGCGCCACGTTGCCGGCAAAGCTGCCCAGCAGGGCGCAGAACAGGTCCAGCGTGCGCTGGCACATGGGATCCGTGCCTTGCGTGCCGGCGTCCACGATCTGCGGCGCGCTCAAGTCTGGGCAGGCCTCCCCGGCCACCGCGCACACCGCCCGGTGCAGCACGGGCAAGCCGATACCCGACAGCAGCCGCTCGGCCGAGACGTGCTCGAAGTGGCGCCGCACTTCGGCCAGCACCTGGGCTTCATGGTCGTCGGTGGCGGGCAGGGTGGCGTGGCCGCCCTCGCCGGGCAATGCCTGCCAGCCCTGGGCCGTCTGCACCACCCCTGCGACGCCCAGACCGGTGCCCGGCCCGATGACGGCCAGCATGCCTTGAGCCCGCGGCAGGGCGCCGTGGGTACGCAGTTGCGAGGGCTCCAGGTGCGGCAGCGACAACGCCAGGGCCTCGAAGTCATTGAGCAGGCGCAGATCCTCCAGCCCCAGGGACTGCTTCAGCGCGCTGCGCGAGAAGCGCCAATGGCCATTGGTCAGCTCCACCCAGTCGCCGTCCAGGGCGGTGGCCAGCGCCCAGGCCGACCGTCGGGGCCTGGCCAGTGGGGCGCCGTGGGTGGCCGGCAGACCCTTGAGGTAGGCGGCTGCCGCCTCGGCCGGGCCGAGATGGTCGGCGACCGGCACCGTCTGCACCCGGGTGACCTTCAAGGAGGTGTCTTCCACCCACCCGAAGCGCGCATTGGTGCCGCCCACGTCGGCCACCAGCCAAGGCAAGGCCAGCGCCTGAGCCCGGTGGGCGGCGCTGTCGAGGGGGCCTTCGCTGGGTGCGTTCATGAGGTGAAGAAGGTAGCAAAACTACATGTGTCCGGCAAGGGGGCTTCCCCGGGTGATGAGCGCCAAATTGCGTGAATTCAAAGATCGCGAGCCTGTCCCGTGCCACCCATGGCGATGGTTTGTAGTCAAGTTACCATGACGAAACACACAGAACCCCCACCGTCAGGCCTATTGCGATGAGCGTTCACGACAGCCCCCGCCTGATCGCCGACATCGGCGGCACCTATGCCCGCTTCACGGTGGAGACCGCGCCCGGGCACTTTGAGCACACTGCGTCCTTGCGGTGTGCCGACCACGCCGACTTTCACGCCGCGGTGACGGCTTATCTGTCCGCCCTGCCGGTTGCGCACATCGAGCACATCCAGCATGCGGCCGTGGCGATTGCCAACCCGGTGGAGGGCGACCAGGTCCGCATGACCAATTACCACTGGCAGTTCTCCATCGAGGAGATGCGAGAGCGCCTGCGCTTGCAGACGCTGGTGGTGGTCAATGACTTCACGGCCCTGGCCTTGGCGCTGCCCCGCCTGCTGCCCGCTCAGCGGCGTCAGGTGGGCGGTGGCGCTCCCGTGGCGCGCAGCGTGGTGGGTCTCATCGGCGCCGGCAGCGGGCTGGGGGTGTCGGGCCTGATCCCGGCCGGTGACGGCTGGGTGGCATTGGGCACGGAGGGCGGGCATACCAGCTTCTCTCCGCGCGACGAGCGCGAGATGGACATCCTGCGCTACGCCATG
>CAISJH010000034.1 GCA_903885585.1 uncultured beta proteobacterium | reverse complement strand
GTCGACACCGAGGGCGACAACCTCTGGGGCCGGCCGCGCACCGTCACCACGCACAACGCCCGGTACGTGCAGCGTTTCCAGGGCCTGTGCGAGTCCTTCGGGTTCAAGCCCACCTGGCTGACGAATGACGAGATGGCACGCAGCCCCACGTTCCTGGCTTTCGGACGCGCCGTGGTGCGGCGCGGAGCGGCCGAGATCGGCATGCACCTGCACGCCTGGAACAGCCCACCTCTGAAACCCCTCACGCCCGACGACATGCGGGCCCAGCCCTTTCTGACCGAGTACCCAGCCGAGGTGGTGGAGGCCAAGGTGGCTCACATGGCCCGGCTGCTGCGTGAGCGCTTCGAGTGCGAGATCGTCAGCCACCGCGGTGGGCGCTGGGCCCTGGACGCCACCAGCGCCCAGGCCCTGGTGCGCCACGGCATCCGCGTGGACTGCTCCGTCACGCCCGGGGTGCGCTGGCTGCGCCAGCGCTTGCAAGGCGAGGGCAGCACGGAGGCGGCGGTGGTGGACTACCGCGGCTTTCCGATGCGGCCTATGTCATGGACCTGTCCGAACCACGGCTCGCGGACACTTCCGGCCGCTCCAGGCTGCTGGAGGTGCCCATGACGGTGGTGCCGTCGGGCCTGTACCGGCATCTTCCCCAAGCCTACCGGGTGCCATTGCTGCGGCGCTGGAGCTGGGCCTGGCAGCCCATGCACCACTGGATGTACCCCGACGGCCGCAATCTGGAGGCCATGCTGGGCATCGTGCGGCGCGCGGTGGAGCAGCGCTGGCCGCACCTGGAGATGGTGCTGCACTCCTCCGAGCTCATGCCCGGCGGCAGCCCGACGTTTGCCGATGCCGCCTCCATCGAGACGCTCTACCGCGACCTGCAGGTGCTGTTCCGTTCTGTGGCGGCCCATTTCCGGGGCCTGACGCTGGCAGAGTTTGCCGCGCAGTGGCCGGCGCAGGCGGCGCCGCAGCAACGAGCAGGCTTGGCTGAGCCGATGACAGCGGCTACGGGGGGACGGTCTTGAGTCTGCCGCACGTGTGCTTCATCGCCATGCACATCTACCCGGTGCTGTCGGAGCACCGGGGCATTGCCTTCGTGGGCGGTGCAGAGGTGCAGCAGAGCGTGCAGATGCGGGCCTTGCTGCGCGCGGGCTGCCGCATCTCGGTGCTGACCAAGGATCACGGCCAACCCGACGTGCTGGACTGTGACGGCATCACCGTGCACAAGATCCCCGACAGCGGGCAGCGGGGCTGGCCGGGCCTGCGCTTCTTCCACCCCCGGATGTCCGATCTGGTGCGGCTGCTGCGGCGCGTGAATCCGGACGTCGTCTTCACCCAGACGGCGGGCGAGCAGGTGGCTTCGGCCGCGGTCTACTCCAGGCTTTCGGGCAAGCCCTTCGTCTTTGCCGGCGCCAGTGACAAGGACTTCGTCATGGGCCCGCTGCCGGGCATGCCGCCCCAGCATGTGGCGGCCTACCGCTGGGGCCTGCGTTCGGCCCAGGCCGTGGTGGTGCAGAACGTGGCGCAGCTGGACCTGCTCAGGCGGCACTTCCGCCGAGAAGGCCACCTGATCCAGAACGGCTACGAGGAGCCGCTGGCGCAACCAGGAGACTTCGAGGGCGCGGTGCTGTGGGCCGCCACGGTCAAGCCCCTGAAGCGCCCAGACCATGCCGTGGAACTGGCGCGCCGACTGCGGCACTTGCGCTTCCTGCTCGTGGGCGGGCCTGGGGTGGACCGCGGCGCCCAGGCTTACTACGACGGCATCGCCGGCCAGGCGCGCGGTCTGTCCAACCTGACCATGACCGGGCACGTGCCTTTCCGCGACGTGGGGGCGGCTTTCGATGGCGCCAGCGTGTGCCTCAACACTTCTGACTACGAGGGCCTGCCCAACACCTTCATGCAGGCCTGGTTGCGCGGCATCCCCACGTTGTCCTTCGTGCGGCCGGAGTCGGCACCTGGCGTGAGCGGCACCTTGGCCTGCGACGACATCGACCACATGACCACGCGCCTGCAGCGGCTCACCAGCGACCGCGCCGCGTGGCAGGCGGCCAGCCTGGCCTGCCGGCGCCATTTCGACATGCACCACACCATGAATGCGGCCGTGGACCGCTACCTCGAGGTCTTCGACCGCGTGCTCCACCCCAAGAGCCTGGCCCTGGGGGTCCGCACATGAAGCTGAGCTCCACAGGCTGGGAAGGCGTGGTTCCTGCGCTGTTTGCGGTAGCCCTGGCGCTCGCGGTGGGCACGGCGCTGGGCGCTGCGCCACCGGAATTGGTGCTGCTGGCGCTGCTGGTCCTCGCGCCGCTGCCCTTCATCCTACGGGACTACCGGGTGGGTGTGGTGCTGCTGGCCGTGGTGCTGCCGGCCATGTCCATGCTGCCCACGGTGCGCGGGCTCAACCCCGTCAATTACCTGGTGGCAGCCACCTGGCTCGGCTTTCTGGCGGGCCGTTGGCGCTTGGGGCCTGCAGGTCCTGGCGTGCACCGCCCTGCGGTGGTGGTGCTGCCTCGCCCCTTATGGTGGGGCTTGGTGCTGCCTGTGACGGTGGGCATGGTGGTGGCTTGGCCGCACATCGGGGAGGGCGTGCGCAACTATCCCACCCTGGCCGATGCGCAGCGCGTGTTCAATCCTCCGGACTACCTGGTGGATCGCTTCGTCAAACCCCTGGGTTACTTCCTGTCGTTCGCCTTTCTGCTGGCCAACGCGGTGCGTGACAGCCGTCGACCCGAGTGGTTTGTGGTGGTGCTGGTGCTGTCGGCCCTGGCGCCTGCGCTGGCCGTGTTTTGGTCGGTGGCCGAGTACCCGGGCAGCTTTGCAGAGCTGGCCCGTGACCGAGATTTCATGGCGGCCCGCGGCCGCCATGCCAACGAGTTCGGCCTGCTGCTGGCTTTGCTGTTCGGACCGCTGCTGTTCGTGGCCGCAGGGGCGGGCCCGGGGCGCTGGCGAGCCCTGTCGCTGGGCGCGCTGGCGCTGGTGGTGCCCGCCCTGCTGCTGACTTTCTCGCGTGGTGGGCTGCTGGCGGCCCTGGTCGTTCTCGGCGGCTTTCTGTGGCACCACCGCCGCGTCAAGACGCTGCTGCTGATTTTGGCCCTGGGTGCCTTGATGCTGGTGGCGGCCCCCACCGCGTTGAAGGAGCGCCTGGGGACCGGACTCGATGCGGGCGCCCTGGCCTACACCCACAGCGCCGACAAAGACACGCTGACGGCCGGACGCGTCTACGGTTGGGCGCTGCTGGTGCCCGAGGTGGCCGAGAGTCCGTGGATCGGCAGCGGCCTGGGCTCCACGCAGTGGTCTGCCGCCGTGGCCGCGGGCCGCTACCGCGCCAACCACCCGCACAACATCTACCTGGAGATGTTGATGGACCTGGGTGTGTTGGGACTGGCCGCGATGGTGGCGCTGCACACGCTGTACCTGCAGCGGCTGCGCCGGCTGTCGTCGAGCGAGGCGCTCAGTCCGGTGATGCGCAGCTTCTTCCTCGGGGCCCGCTGGGCTCTGTGGGGCGGGCTGGCCATGGCCGCCACCACGGCCTACTACATGCCCAATGCGGCGCAGGCGCCGTGGTGGTTCTGCCTGGGGCTGTTGTTTGCTTACTGGGACCGGGCGGCCGAGCCAGTTCCAGCGCCCGCCGTCCTGCGCACCGGGCTTGAGGCCGGCGGCCGGGCCCCCTCGCGCCTGTGAAGGAAGCGCTGTCATGACGTTGCGCGTGCTGTTCCTCGTCAACTCGCTGTGCGTGGGTGGGGCCGAGAAGCATGTGGTCTCGCTGGTCAACGGCCTGGATGCTCGCCGCCACCGTCTGGCTCTGACCGCACTCAAGCGGGAGGAGGATCTGCTGCCGCAGATCGACCGGCGCCAGCTGGCGGATGGCCTGAACTGTCTGGACGTGGCGCGCGGCCTTGACTGGGGGGCGGTGCGGCGTCTGGCCCGCCAGCTCGACGCGCAGCGTACCGACGTGCTGGTGTGCACCAACATGTATGCGCTGCTGTACGGCTGGCTGGCCCGGGCCCTGTCTCGGCGCGGTGGGCAGGTGCGGTTGGTGGAGGTCTTCCACAGCACTTTGCCGGCCTCACGCAAGGACGCCCGGAACATGACGCTGTACCACCACGTGGTGCGCCGCGCCGACCTGCTGGTCTTCGTCTGCCAGGCCCAGGCCGACCACTGGCATGTGCATGGCCTGCACGCTCGGCGCGACGTGGTGATCCACAACGGCATCGATCTCCAACGCTTTCAGGATCGCTGGACCGACGACGACAAGAGGGCCCTGCGTCGTGCACAAGGGTTTGCCGATGACGATCTGGTGGTGGGGCTGTGCGGCGTGATGCGGCCGGAGAAGGCGCATGGCGACTTCCTGCAGGCGCTGGCCCTGTGCGCCGCAGGGGGCCGGCGCGTGTGCGGCTGGCTGATTGGCGACGGGCCGCTCAGGCCCGACATCGAGCGTGAAATCGACGCCATGGGCCTGAAGGACCGGGTGCGCATCAGCGGATTTGTGCAGGACGTGCGGCCTCTGGTGGCTGCATGCGACGCCATGGC